>CAYGNZ010000284.1:0-5048 GCA_964351345.1 uncultured Bdellovibrionales bacterium
GAAGTTGACCCCTCGCAATCTGTTGAAGCACAAATCGATGCACTTCTAGAGGCACTAACGAAAGCTCCAAACCATCACCGCGGTTAATACCAAAAGCAGGACGGATTGTAGTTTATAGTCCTGATACCATGGGACCTTGGCTACGTCGGCACATGCCCGACGATGTGAAGCGAAAGACCAGGTCACGTCTTGTAGAGAGGTCGGATCGGGCGCCGGGCCTCTCAGGCTAATTCCGACGCAGAGTATGGAAGTTACCAGCAGAAACACCGCAGAGAGCTCCAAGAAGTGAATCGAATGAAACGCGATTTCTTGTGTGCGAAGGATGAAGACAAGCAGTGATACAAGATGGCCTCCAAGCATGCCGAAGAAGGCTGCTTTCGCAGTGATTCTTTTGAGGAAAAAGCCAAGGAGAAAGACGGCAACGATTGGTGGGAATAAAAAGGCAAGCGCACTCTGAAGGTAGTGGAATAGTGTTTCTGCAGAGGCCACGATTGGAACCCATAGTGCGGAGAGAGTCATAAACACTAAGGTGCAGTACCTACCGACCTTGGCCAGGCCTTTGTCTGAAATTTCTGGGTGGCGAACTTTGACAAAGTCCATCGTAACTAAGGTTGAAGCGGAATTTAGTGTAGAGTCAATGCTCGACATGATCGCAGCAAGTAGTGCTGCAAGAATCAATCCTTGAATGCCAATAGGAAGGAGGTCGGTTACCAGCGTTGGAAAAACGAGGTCAGGATTTTCAAGCTCTGGGTAGAGGGAGCGAGCGGCGATTCCTGGAAGAACCATAATGAAAAGCACTGGTAGCTTCAACAATCCCCCGAACAAGGCTCCCCAACGTGCATGATTGACATCTCTTGCGCCCAATACTCTTTGGACGATGAACTGGTTGGTACACCAAAAGTAAAAACCAAGGATTGGTACTCCCAACACCAATCCGGTCCATGGCATCACGGGATCATCACTTGGTCGAATTAAACTTAAAAACTCTGGAGGCGTCTGCCTCATCACTTCGTCCCAGGAGCCGACGGAGGAAAATGAGAGGTACGTCACAATGCTTGCGCCAATAAGTAAGACAATTGCCTGAAGCACATCGGTGTACACCACAGCAGCAAATCCACCGACGGAGGTATACACTCCTGCGATCAGAGCCAGCACAATCGCAGTGGTCGTAAGGTTGAGGTCGGGATAGAAGAAGCCGAGGACCAGACAGCCTGCATAGAGGGTCCCCGCAGTATCGATAAAAATATTGCCGATAATGGTGAGCAGTGAAAAGTAGATGCGGCATGCTCGGTCAAATCGCAGCTCAAGAAATTCGGGCATGGTGAAGAGTTTGCTGTGGAGGTAGCAGGGGATGAAGAAAATCGCGAAAAATACTAGTACCACACTGGCCATCCATTCGTAGTTCGAAATGGAGATGCCCGTGGCATATGCGGCACCCGCGAGCCCAACGAGAGTGGTACTAGAAATGTTTGAAGCGAAGAGTGAAAATCCTACCGTGCTCCAGTGTAGTTTTCGTCCTGCGAGAAAATAATCACTGGTGTCAGAATCCCCTTTTGCAAAGTGCAGCGCGATCCCAAAAACTACCAAGAAATAGGCAGCGACAATGACAAAATCTACCGTATGAAGCTCCATGGATCGCTGTTGGCCTTAGTTGAGAGACGCAAGTAGTTTCGTCTCTGCAAACAAAGTTTTAAAACCCCAATTTTAAACTGAGTTCAGTATAAGACACCAGAGTTTCCTTGAAAAACGGAAAAATACAGCAGCGCAATTAAAAATCAAATATGATCATCGTCTGCGCATACCTCTTTGGTGCGGGCAGTTTTTTGATTTAATAATTCGCCAGAAGCCTAAATCTACGTATTAGTGAGTACTGTAAGGCGATAGGTTTGAGTATTCTGTATTGTTCCCTAGTCTAGAGGTCGGTAAAGTAGGCATACCGGAGGCACGCGAGCTTGAATTTTCCACGCACCATTTTACTCTTACTCATTCTGCTTTTGGCCGGGCCGCCTCGAGCGAGTGCAGAGTCCTATGCGGAGTGGCTTGCATACGGCAACTCAGAATCCAGCCCGTTACGAGTGGAAGCCACCCTTTTTAATACGGAGCCTCAACGCCTCGAACTCTCTAGTGCTCAACATCCGGCCTTGGGTCCATCGGCGACCATTTTTTCTTCAACCGGGGAGAAAAGTAAAATTGGCTTTCTCGGCTCTCTTTATTTATCGCTCCGCGAGCCAGAAGAGAAAGCTATTGCCGGTCCCATCCGTGCAGAACTCTTATATAGCGAAGTCGATGCGGACTCACTCCGTAATCGTGTGCAGAACGGCGTAACGAACCTTAATGCAGAACTAGCGCTTGATACTACAATCGGGCGAGTTGTTTATAGAGAGACTTACATTCTGAACTTGTTGACTGATGCAAAAGCGATACCAATACTGCTTCCCGTTCCTGAAGCCGACGCTCAGCGTATAACGAGCGAACGACTTTACTCGCTGCGACTTTCAATAAAGGATTCTAGAGGGAGCGATCTTGCTCGATATATATTAGTGGATACTTTTAATCCAACTAGGTATCGCCCGGAAGCAAATGCGTGGATTGCCGCAGGTTTAGAATCAACGTCATCGATTCCCGCACTCGCTGCCGCAGGAGTGACTGCGGAGATTTCGGATGTACCGACAGTTCTTGACCCCTATACTTTTCTGCAAACCTTGTGGGTTTCGGACGGACAAGCCCAAAATCTAGAACAGTCTTTTCTTCGTAAATTGCTACTCATGGGAGTCTGGCTCTACGGTCAGGATTCAACGGTCGATATTCTATCCAATCGCTTAGGATTTAAGGAGAGCACACCTGTGTTACTGGGAGGTGTTGGGAGAGCTTCCCAAGCACCTGCGCAGTTGTTGCAAGAATTAGATCCGTATTACTTTCAACCCTACGGCGGTCATTTCGGCGATAAGGCTAGATCTGGAAGAGAAGATTCGGCAATTGTCGACCAGGAGCACCCCTTTAAAGAGTATAGTTCGAGTTACGAAATGTGGACTGCGCTTCTTCTTGGGGGCTATGCACTCGCTATCTTCATTGGTGCTCCAGTGTTGTTTTACAATTTGAAAGGATTTAAACGGGTAAGAATTTGGAGTCTTATTCCGGCACTCGCTATTTTTGTTTCTCTCATTGCTTGGGGTGCAGGTCGTTACGCATTGCCGCGTACGACTGTCGCGCAGGTGATAGAGTACCGTTTCGCCTACGCAGATTGGCCGGAGGTCTATGTTCACGATTTGTTGGGGGTCCTCGCGATGGATCAGGGAGAGCGACGTTTTACTACGCGTTCTCAGGCCCGTTATATAGATCGAAGAGACTTCAGACTTGGACATCGCTACGGGAGGAACGAGAACGTAGCGGTCGCGGCTCATCACAACAGCGATGCGCAAGGAGAAACGCGAACAAGTTTTGCCCTGGATTTTCGAGCGCGTGGTGCGGTGTCGAAACATGAAATCATGCAGTTTAGTGAGGATACAAAGCCAATTTCCCGTGTGAAGAAAGACGGGGAACTGTATCTGCGAACGGAAACAGATATCGAGCGGCTTTATGTAGATGACGGAAAGAGAACGATACTGCTCGGAAAAGTCGCAGCTGGAGAGCTCATTGATCCACGACAAATCAAGGGAACTTCAGTGACGAAATTACGGGGACTACCGGGGCCGATAAACTACCTGTTTCGATTTCGTAAAAACAAAGAAATTGAAGAGAATGTGTTGCCTGGGGTGTCGATGAGAGTGCGGGCTCGTGACGTAAACAGAAACGCTCTGGTCACTGAGCTTAAGGACCACGTATGGAATTTCGGTTTGATTCCTAATCAATTGATCCTTATTGCGGAGACAAAAGAAACACCAAATCTTGAAGTTGATTCCGGCGAAGTGCAGCTACAATCCCAAATTATTTGGTTTCAACAAATTCCCTTAGGTGACAGCCTGAGTACGACGGAGGGCACCTAGTCGTATGGAGAGAGTGAGTCTTGAACTAAACTCTTTGTATAAAGAGTACCCCAATGGAACCTTGGCGCTCTCGGACTGTAGTCTGAAGGTAGAGCCTGGAATGATTTTTGGTCTCATTGGTCCAAACGGTGCAGGGAAATCGACCTTGCTCAAGCTTGCCAGCGGATTGCTCGTTCCCCAGCGCGGTTCAGTTTACTGCAACGCAGAGGAGGTGACGGGTAACCCTCAGGCCGCTGCCCAGTATATTGGTCTGATGCCTGATCCCCTTGGAGTCTATACGGATCTCAGTGCGGCCGAGTATTTAGAATTCTTTGCCCGCCTGCTTGATGTCTCTCACACTGAGATGAACCGAAGAATTGACCACGTTGTCGAAGAATTAGAGCTTAGGCCCTGGCTCGATGCAGAAGTAGAAACGCTCTCGGCTGGCTGGCAAAGAAGACTCGCACTCGGACGAGTACTGCTCTCAAACGCGCCAATTTTGTTACTTGATGAACCGGCGGCCGGACTCGACCTTACCGCGCGGGCGGGGCTACTTGCGATAATTAAAACTCTCGCAGGAAAGGGTCACACGGTTGTGGTCTCTTCTCATATTATCCACGAGTTAGAAGAGCTGGCGGACTTTTACGGAATTCTTCGCTCTGGCTCTTGGGTAAGTCTTGGCGAGGAGAAGCAAAATGTGAGTCGTAAGGAACTGCGTCTCGGAGCAGATCAGACGCGCTGGGTGCTGCGATGTCTTGAAACAGAGAGAGCGGCTGAAATACTTCGTGCAAATGAGGCAAGGATTCTTAGTTCTTCCGATGAAGAACTGCTGCTTCTTGCAAAGGATGCCGAGGACGCCTCGGCTTTGTTGCAGCTTGTGCTTCAATCAGGTTGCACGGTGCTTTATTTTTCTCAGGAACAAGGAGATCTAGACGCTTTTGTTCGCAGGGCTCTTGGAGAGGAGAAGGCGAAATGAATCCTTTTTACTGGCTTGAACTCAGAACCAGAGCGCGTGAGAAAAAGCTATGGATTCTCCTAGTCTTTTTTCTATTGATATTAATGCTCGTTACTGCACTAGTGTTTTTT
>CAYGNZ010000285.1:0-3554 GCA_964351345.1 uncultured Bdellovibrionales bacterium
ACCCCTACTCTACCGGCTTTATGAATGTGACCGGGCATAATCCCGACTTTCGCCGCATCTGGAGTTATTACCCCTGGGCAGTTTGGACCGATGAGCCGAGTTTCAGTTGTTCGAAGAAATGCATTCACTGCAAGCATATCCTGCACCGGAATACCCTCAGTGATACAAATCACCAACGGCACGCCCGCATCAGCGGCTTCAATGATAGCATCAGCTGCAAAAGGAGCCGGCACGTAGATAACGCTGACGTTTGCACCCGTCTCTGCCACGGCTGCTTCTACCGAATCAAACACCGGAATACTTTCAACCTCGGTGCCGCCTTTTCCAGGGCTGACCCCTGCCACCATATTTGTTCCATACTGACGGCAGGCGCTGGTATGATACCAGCCGCTTTTTCCAGTCATTCCCTGAGTGACTACTTTTGTATTTTTATCAACAAGAATTGCCATTTGCTTTTCTTTCCTACTCCCCGGTTCTCTATTGGACGGCTGCGACGATTGCCGCTGCTGCTTCTTCCATATCGTCTGCGGGGGTAATTTCCAGCCCAGACTTCGCTAATAGTTCCTTCCCTAACTCAACGTTGGTTCCGCGGAGTCGAACCACAAGCGGCACCTTAATATCGAGCGTTTTAGCGGCTTCAATTATCCCCTCTGCAATCACATCGCAGCGCATAATCCCGCCGAAAATATTGACCAACACACCCTTTACGTTGGCATCCTCAAGAATCAAACTAAAAGCCTCAGTGACCATCTCCCGTGTCGCGCCACCGCCTACATCGAGAAAGTTCGCAGGCTCTCCTCCTGCTTGCTTGATGATATCCATGGTGCCCATCGCAAGACCTGCCCCATTGACCATACAGCCGATGTTGCCATCAAGCGCGACGTAGCTGATGCCAACCTCTTTTGCAGTGATCTCCCTGGCATCAATCTCGTCATAGTCCATCATTTGGAACGCTTCTCGTTGACGAAACAGAGCGTTATCATCAATCGCCATCTTGGCATCGAGGCAGATAAACTCGCCCTCCTCAGTTTGGATCAGCGGATTTACCTCAAGCAGGGAACAATCCAGACCAATAAAAGCCTGATAGATTGAGCGAATCACTGGAGCGAGTTTTTTCCCTGCCGCAGCATCGAGTCCGAGAAACTGCGCAATCTTTCGCGTGTGAAAGCCTTGAAGACCGCACTCCGGTGCAACATTTACTTGTAGAATCTTCTCGGGAGTCTTCTCAGCAACAACTTCAATCTCCATTCCTCCTTCCTGACTCACCACGAAACACACGCAACCGTTCTCGCGATCAACCAAAGCACTGAGGTAGTATTCCTTCTTAATTGCCGCTCCCTTCTCAACCCACACCTTGCGCACGAGCTTACCCTCAGCTGAGGTTTGCGGAGTCACAAGCTGCATGCCCAAAATCTCTTCAGCGGCAGTGAAGGCAGCAGCGGAGTTTTTCACTACCTTAACACCACCACCTTTTCCTCGTCCGCCTGCATGCACCTGTGCTTTGACCACACAGACTCCTCCACCGAGGTTTACTGCGGCTTTTTGCGCCTCTCGCGGAGTATAGGCAAGAAAACCGGGTAACACGGGCACACCGTATTTCGCCAATAATGATTTCGCTTGGTATTCGTGTAGATTCATTGTCGTTTTCGTTTAGGATGGCAGGGAACTTACCAGAGACTTCACCGCCTCCGCGCTCACTGCAAGGGCCTTTTTCTCCTCGTCGTTGAGTTCAATCTCAATAATGCGCTCCACCCCTTTTGCACCGATGACGGTGGGCACACCGATATACAGTCCCTCGTAGCCATACTCGCCGCTAAGCAGTGCGGCACAAGGTAATACTTTCTTCTGATCAAACAGATAGCTCTCGGCCATCTCTAGTGCCGCAGTGGCAGGAGAGTAAAACGCTGAGCCAGTTTTGAGTAAGCTCACCACTTCACCGCCAGCTTTTCGCACTCGAGTCTCAATTTCATCTAAACGCTCAGGCTTGATGAAATCAGTTATCGGCACTCCTCCAACTGAGGTATGTGAACGAATGGGCACCATCGTGTCTCCGTGTCCACCTAAGACAAATGCGTTAATGACTGTGGGAGAAACACCGATCTCTTCAGCAAGAAAATTGCGATACCTTGCCGAGTCAAGCACGCCTGCCATGCCCACCACGCGCTCTGCAGGAAATCCTGTCACGCGCTGACACAAGGTCACCATCGCATCGAGTGGGTTTGAAACGATTATGACAAAAGCATCAGGAGCATTTTCTTTGATCCCCTGGGCAACAGAGGTCATGATCTTTGCGTTTGTTGCGAGAAGGTCATCTCGACTCATCCCTGGTTTTCTCGCAAGGCCCGCAGTCACAATACAAACATCTGCGCCGGCAATATCAGCGTAGTCATTTGTGCCAGTAACATTACTCGATGAACCGAGAACTGGTGCCGCATGACGAAGGTCCAGCGCTTTGCCTTGCGGCATGTCTTCGACCACATCAAAGAGCACCACGTCACCGAGTTCCTTAGCACAGGCAAGGTAGGCCATACTGCCGCCAATATTACCCGCTCCTACAAGCGCGATCTTCTTTCTTTTCTGTTCAGCCATTGTTCCTGTTGGACGATGATGGGTTATATTTTCGCAGAATATCCGGGCACTTAGGCACAAAACCGAGCAGCCTCATGCGCAATGACGCGGTTCCACCCGCAATAAAGCTCAAGCGTGCAAAGATTTCAAGCTTTTAGATGCCAAGAAAGCGTCTAAAATGGTGCAGCAATTACTACTCTGTTCCAGGCTTCCGACTCTGGTTTGCTGCTGCTTTTTGCCGTGCGCCCCGCTGCTCTCTCGCCCCCGGTAAGGCAACTGAGTCGCCTGGGGAACCTGGGATTGCCGTTGGCTTGGCGGAGTCGTCTTTTACTCCTTCATAGGTTGCAGCAAATAGTCCCGCCTGTTCGATGAGTTTGTTTTGATCGATCTTACTAATTCCCACGCCACCGCCTTTTGTATCGGCTGAGTTAATCAGCACAAACTTTGGATTACGCTTTATTAGTGCTCGGGCAATATCAAGGCGCAGTAGGGCTTCTCCGCCTGGTCCATCAAGTGCCGCGATTCTTTGTTTCATCGCCTCGACCTGGTTCATTCCAGCGGTCTGAATTTGAGCTGCTTCGTTCTGCTTTTTCTCCCGATACGCATCGCCTCGTTTGATCGCCTGACGTTTGTACCCCATCGCCGTCTGCACCAGCCTATTAACCTGCCCCTGCATCTCCTCTTGCTCTCGGCCTTTCGCCTGAACAATAGCGGCTCTGCGATTCTCCTCCTGAAGCGTCTCCTGGTTAACTGCTTGGGTGCGATCAATTTGCTCCTGGTACCGTCTATCAGTCTCCTCTCCTGGGTCTCCCGCGCGCTCGAAGCGGTGATCCTTATAAATCACCGACACCACGTTAATACCTTCAGGTGAGAGTCTGGCTTGCATTGCCTCGCGAGTTTGATCAACGGCGGCTTGACGATCTTCCTGACTGAAGAAATCTCTCGTTTTTAGGATATTCATATGCGTTCGAATATCTGCTCGCGCA
>CAYGNZ010000285.1:3676-5024 GCA_964351345.1 uncultured Bdellovibrionales bacterium
TGCGTGCGAATATCTGCGCGCGCAGCAGCAGCTACAAGATCTCGCACCTTTCCCATACTGGTGCCCACTTTCTGCACCACATGAGTCACCATCGAGGGATCGATATGATACTGAATTGTGATTGCAAGTCCCACTTCGTTTCCATCAAGCGCTCGCGTCTCTACGTAGTCAGCTTGTCGTTGATTTGTTCCTTGCCCTACTGCTCCCCAGCCAATGAGCTGGTAAGTGGTATCAACCCGGTAAAGCTCCTGCCAGGGCAGAATAAACTCCATCTCCCCCGGTTCAATTGAGTCTTCCTGCACGCCACCGCCAAGAAATAGCGGCAACTTATTGAACACCACTCCATACTCCCCAGCATCCATGGTTTGAAAACCCATATCGCAACCACTCATCAGGGGAACGCTAAGGAGAACAAATAGCACTTGAGCAAAACGCATAGTCGTCTTTCTTGTCTTCATTTTCTTACTTCCCCGCCCGTACTTCGCTGACTAACTTTTTCACCCAGGCATCAACATCGTAAGGATCGATATCAGTCACGACCCCTCCTTCAAGCGTGGTGAGTAGTGGTGCCATTTGACGAGCAATATAGACTCCCGCACCCGGAGTATCAGTCAGCACAGTGTTCTTAGCTTGGTCAACCTTGGCTATACTCTCTTCAACCATCCGGTCTCCGATGGATACCTGCTCAACTTCGTAGCGGTCGGCTTCAGACATAATCACTTCGCGTCGTTGCTGACCCTCGACAAGTAAATCCTTAATTTCCGCATCCCAACGAGCCTTCGTTTCTTCTGTTTCGGCTTTCGCCTCTTGTAGCGCTCGCTCAGCAGCGTTTAAGCGTTCTGTCTGCTCCTGAAGGTTTTTCGCGAAAATTTGATCATCGATATTCTTTTCGGAATACACATAGCGACGGATAAGTGTTGCCCAAAGTTCTATACCGTCTGGTGCAACATCATCGTTGACAATCTCCCGAGCCTTAAGCGCGGCTTTCTCCCGCACCACAGGATTGTAGTAATCCGTAGTTGAGAGCTTACTTAATGCTTTTTTAACTGATTCTTCAGCTTTCGTAGCAAAGATTCGTAACTGCCCTTTATGGGTAGAACCAAATGAGTTGACCAATTCCTTAGGTCCGCCGTGTGGTCGCTGTTTGTAGGTAACAATGGGCACAGAAGTATCATTGGGATCTTCGGGAGTTTCAGGCTCAGCCGCTACATCTCTAGGCTCCTCGAAGTAGCGCAGGATAAGCGTGATATCGGTGCGTACTTTTGAACCGTCCGTGGTTGGAATTTCTAACTGATCAAGGTCAAGGTCCCCACCAAGCTGCTCACGATCGTTTAAATTTACAAACTGA
>CAYGNZ010000286.1:0-5019 GCA_964351345.1 uncultured Bdellovibrionales bacterium
CTTCGGCATGCAGATTCTCATCGGCAATACTCCGGGCCGCAACTCTCATCCCGATCGAAGTGAGCTAGCAGAGCTTTTTGCACGAGCTGATTTCATTTCGCTCCATTGCGCACTCAGCCAAGATACCGAAAGCTTCGTGAACAAAGAACTGCTTGCAAACGCAAAGCCCTCAGTGGTGCTGATTAACACTGGCCGGGGCGGTTTACTGAATGAAGTGCATGTCGCAAATGCCCTCAACGAGGAACGCATAGCGCACGCATACCTCGATGTACTTTCAAGCGAACCTCCAGCCGCAGACAACCCACTGCTTTCAGCCAAAAATGTGACAATCACGCCGCATATTGCCTGGGCGACACGTGAAGCACGGGAGCGACTCGTGCGAGAAGTGGCCTTAAACCTCCAGGCATTTATCAACGGTGAGGTTCGGAATAGGGTTACCTAAGCCGACGAGCGTGTGACACCTACTCCTGCGGAATTTTGTCCTCTACCGCTCCTGGTGGCCGCTCAAAGGTGTCGGCGGGCAACTCTGGAAAACTAATATTGCTCAACGTCGCTTCTCCGATAGGCTCCCCGTACACGCCTTTCTCTTCACTCCAGTGATAAAAACGCCATTTTCGAGCGAGAGTAATACCACCTGTCGTTTGAAAGTCGTCGTAGACGATTGCGTGCGGCTCTAGCGCGACGTTGCCCTTAGATTTTCCATACGTAACGATGTAGGCCATCGCTTTGAGCGTTTTCTTCTCCAAGTCTTGATACAGAACATACCAATCATCAGGACTATCCCCCACTCCATCTCCAAACGTAAGTTTCGCCGTGGCATACATCTTATCTTCAATTTTTTTCACCCCGCTTGCTTGAAGTCGCGTACCGGGATCATCGAGCTTAAATGAGGCTGCAAGGAAGTAGGGCCACGTTAGTGCCTCGAAGCGTGGTTTAGTAAAATCATTTTGAGCAGGTGTTATCCATGCGCGCTCTCCATCAAAAACAATCACGGCGCCACTTTGATCTTCAATGCGAGATTTCGATGCCTCCGGATTCATTTTCATGGTGCCGATGATTCGCTTTTTCCCACCAAAATACAGTTCAAGATCAAGCTGTACTCCTGGCAAGGCATCCCATTGTTTCTCACCGTGCGCCTCTGCTATTGACACGGCAACACTTTGCTCGGCCTTAAGCGTTGAGCAAAAGAGCACGGGAACGATACACGCCACCAAGCAACGTGAGACGATAGAAATCTTCATCGGAATACCTTTAAGTTAAGAGCACAATAATGGACGTTCCCATCTTCACTTCAAATACCTGCGCTCGGCAATACTCATCTCCATTCTGTTTCAGCCGAAGTCCAAAATTTATTATGCGATGAGCATATAGCCACTATTCTTAAGTGAAATACCAGTGGCAGAAGTACTACATACGACAAATGGTGGCGCGGAAAGCAAATATTGCTAGAGTAAGCCCCACGTAGCCCTGAAGACGATCAGCCCTTCTTTTGGAGACTTCACTCATGCGAAAAGAGTTCATTCTTACATCCCTTTTCTTTCTAGCACTGTATGTTCTCTCCTTTTTTTACTTCCCGCTCTTCCTTTGGACTCTCCTTGTCCTCGGCCCAATCATGGCGATGGGCTGGTATGATTTTTTTCAAAAGAAACACGCCATTCGCAGAAACTTTCCCTTCCTTGGACGAGCTCGTTATCTCTTTGAGGCAATTCGCCCCGAAATACACCAGTATTTTGTCGAAACAAATTCTGAAGGCACACCGTTGAATCGTGAGGAACGCACTGTTGTGTATCAGCGCGCAAAAGACGTTCTGGATACACTACCCTTCGGAACGCAAAAAAACGTCTACCAAGTAGGGTATGAGTGGGTGAATCATTCGCTCGCACCGCTTCATGTTGACGCTTCAGAACTACGCTGTCACGTTGGCGGCCCAGATTGCACACGTCCCTACAGCGCGAGCTTACTTAATATCTCTGCGATGAGTTATGGGTCCCTAAGTAAAAATGCGGTACTTGCGCTAAACGGCGGCGCAAAAGATGGAAACTTCGCCCATAATACTGGCGAAGGGGCGATCAGTCCTTACCATCTCAGGCCCGGAGGAGATCTCGTCTGGCAAATTGGAACAGGCTATTTCGGTTGTAGAACTCCAGAAGGAGACTTCAGTGAGGAGGCGTTTCAAAAGAACGCGAGTCGTCCCGAAGTCAAAATGATCGAAATTAAACTCTCCCAAGGAGCAAAACCAGCCCACGGGGGTATCTTACCCAAAGAAAAAGTTGACCAAGAGATCTCTGAAATCCGAGGGGTCCCCATGGGCAAAGACGTGCTTTCCCCTCCTTCGCATCGCACCTTCACCACTCCGCTTGAAATGATGCATTTCATTAAACGGCTACGTGAACTCTCCGACGGCAAACCAATCGGATTTAAGCTTTGTGTGGGAAAACGTCGAGAGTTTCTCGCACTTTGTAAGGCGATGGAAAAATCAGGCGTAACGCCAGATTTTATTGCTGTTGATGGTGGAGAGGGGGGGACGGGTGCTGCACCGCTTGAGTTCTCTAATCACATTGGAGCACCAGAGATTGAGGGTCTAATCTTTGTTCACAATGCGTTGATGGGTTTCTCCATGCGTGATCGAATTAAAATCTTCACCATGGGTAAGGTCACTACCGGTTTCGGAATGGTGAAACGTCTCGCGCTCGGCGCGGATGTCATCTACTCCGCGCGAGCGATGATGCTCGCCCTCGGTTGTATCCAAGCACTAAAGTGTAATAGCAATCACTGTCCAACCGGGGTCGCGACCCAAAACCCGTACCTCGTCGCGGGTCTTGACGTAACTGACAAGCGCAAGAGAGTGGCGACATATCATCGCTTAATGATTCGTAGTGTTGCCGAGATAATGGGCGCAATGGGTATCCCCAGCTCCACGGAGCTTCGCCCTTGGCATATTATGCGACGCATCGACACCACAAGCATTCGCCACTATGGTGAACTATTCTCGTATTTAGATTCAGGGGAGCTTCTCTCTGACGAACCGCCCATGGATTACGCACGGGCCCTCCATGCTGCGTCTGCGGAAACATTTCGACATGTCGCAGACATTTAGCCTTCTCTACGGAGTAGAGCTTACATCACCAAACTTCGAGCAGAGGCTTTAAAAAATTTCTCTTTGCGATTCCAATTGTCCACTAAAGAGATAACGGTTCGCAAAGATTGATTAATGCTATCCAGCTCTTCTCTTGCCTGATCCGACTGTTCCACAATTTGCTCTAACAACTTAGCAAAGTTCTCACCTCCCTCAATTTGAGCGGACAGCGTCTTTCCGGTGAAATAACCGAGTCGAAGACTTAAGAGTATTCGGGCAAGCGCATCGCAAAAACCTTCAAACGAATGCAGTGTGTCGCCGAGAACTCGAATATTGTTTAGACAGGTTGCGCGTGCACTCTCAAAACCTTCAAGTAAGAGAGCTTGCAGTTCGTCGAAACTTTTTCCGAACTTCGCAATCTGCTCTTGCTCGTCAAGATTTCCCTCCTCTGTTTCGCTCGCGAAATAACGGCACATTTCAAGCAGTATACTCGACAAGGTGACAAGAAACGACGCGCTACGAAGCGCCTCGGTGAGAGTCGCCATTTCCTGGTCCAGTTCGTTTGTTTCTGCTTCGATTTGCCGGGCTGCACGAGAGATTTCTTGACTCAAAACCCCCAACGCTCTTCCCGTCTCAGAAAAATGAGATGCCGTGATGCTTGCGTTTATGGATATCAGTGCAACGTCAAATCCTAGATGCGAAAAGAAGCTTTGCCTATCGAGAATGCTGTTTTTTAGTTCCGCGAGCGCACCGATGTCACGAGCAAGTCGAGCGGAACTCTCCATCTGCTCATCAGACGAATCTTTTTGCAAAAGAGAAGTCCTTGCGTTTGACTCCTCACAGGCAGACACCGTCATGAAGTAATCATAACTCTTAAAGCCTAGTTCTGCTAAGCGGCTCAAAAGGAGTTTTTCTGACTCTTTCATCCCTTCGCGCCAATCCTTGCCGAAAGAGCTTTCTACATTTAAGAGCTCACGATAGAGCCCTTGAACAGTGGAAAATATTTCGCTTGTCGGCTTAATTCGTACGGAAAGAAAACAATCTTTAACGGGGATGACGAGCGCGTAGACCCAGTAATATTCTCCTGTTGCCGCAAGGTTCTTTACGTAGGCGCCTATCGGACGACCATCGAGAAGATACTCCCAAAGCAACTTAAACACGCAACGGGGCATGTCAGGGTGACGAATGACATTATGCGGTTTGCCGAGGAGCTCTTCAGATTCGAAAGCGGATATCTCTACAAAAACATCGTTACAGCTTGAGATTATACCCTTGCGATCTGTGGTGGAGAAAAAAAGCTGCTCGATTTCGAAATTTCGAGCGCTATTAATTGGTTTGATTTCGCTTCTCTTCATCTTTGTAATTGCCTGCGCGTTACTGCCCCTCTCCTCAATTTAAGAATATTGAGGAGTTTCCCTTTATCTCTTTGCGAGGCTCGCCTCGATTACAAATTTACCAATTGAGGCGTCAAACGGGACAGTAAGCGTAGGTGAGGTGCTCAGCTGACTAATAACAACATCTTTACCCACAATCGTTGTTGGAGTTGCCATATGGATCTTGTAGCCATTCTGCCCCAGTGCCGTTTTTGCACCTCCACATATCATGTTCGTGATTTCTCCAACGGCATCCACGACTTCGTCCGTTATTTCTGTGTAAGGCTGTCCGAACAAATTTGAGACGATTTCAAGAATGGATGGTCCGTCGAAACTGACAAGAAGTGAGCCTGAAACATTCTCGCCCGCAAGACCAATGAGCCCGGTTACTTCTCCCCAGGTCTTTTTGTTCTGCTTGAGGACAGGCGGGCGATGAAACGCTTCTACGCCAGCCATTGTCTCAAGTACATTTAATGTTGCATCGATAAATGGGTTAATGTATTCAGCATTCATAGTTTCTCTCTCGTCCAAAATTCCGTATTGTTGAGTTTCCATTAATTTTAACTCGTT
>CAYGNZ010000287.1:0-2982 GCA_964351345.1 uncultured Bdellovibrionales bacterium
CGCACGTAGTTTCAAAGTGTATTTTGCCTACTTCCAGCAATTTCTCATGTCGAAACTGGCCTACAAATGGGATTTTTTGGCGTCAATATTTGCCAATATCCTCGTTACCTTTTCGGGGCTCTTGTTTATCGTTTTTCTTATTGATGGAAATTCTGTGCAGGATCTCGGTGGCTGGAAACGCGAGGAGGTCTTGTTTATCTACGGCTACGCAATGCTCTCCATGGCCTTGTTTAACACGCTCTCGCCGAATCTTTACCGCTTTGGGGACAAGTACATTATCGAAGGGGAGTTCGACAGGGTCCTTCTGCGTCCGCTCAATTCCCTTTTTCAGGTCATTTTTGAATCGTTTAATCTCGAAAGTATTGGAAGTCTCGTCGTTGGAGTTCTGTTGCTTGTGTACACTGCGGATAAGCTCGCGATAGAATTTACCTCGATAGATATCGCTTGGATTCTCTTAAGCAGCCTCTCAGGTGGCGTAATACTCCTGGCGGTCTTTGTTATTCTCGCTTCACTTTCATTTCATTTTCCGGATCGCCTTGGAATCGGAGCTCCCGTGTATAATTTAATTAATTTTGGACGTTATCCGCTGCCAATCTTTAATCAGGTAATTCAATTCATTCTGCGTTGGGTCGTTCCTTTCGCGTTTGTTGCTTTTTATCCTGCCACGCACTTCTTTGAACGCGAGGGTTTCGCGTTTTACTGCTATTTCACCCCATTTATGGCGATTCTATGCGTCACCGCCGCATCTTTTTGCTGGCGATTAGGGGTGGGGCGCTATTCTTCGACTGGCTCTTAGCGAGAAGCGGATTTTTTTTCCAAGGTCTTGAAGTAATAATTCTCATACGCTGAGACGATATTGCTTTGATTGAACTTCTCTTCAACCATTCGTCGGGCGTTTTCCGAATACGTTTTGAGCAAACTCGGGTTGCCTAATAAGCGTTTGGCATGTGCCGCCATCGATTCCACATCACCAACCTCGGCAAGAAAGCCTGTTTCACCGTCAAGCACCACTTCTGGAATTCCTTGCGTGTTAGACGCGACCACGGGTACTCCACAACTCATCGCCTCAAGTGCGGCAAGCCCAAAACTTTCGCTCTCACTGGGCAGCAAAAACACATCAGAGCTTTGCAGAACCTGAAGGAAATTCTCCTGCTTACCCAAAAAACAAATTTTGTCGGCAATCCCGAGTTCTCGTGCAAGATTCTCCGCTTTTGATCTCTCCGGCCCATCGCCAATAAGAATCAAACGAGATTTGCATTCCCGCTGCACGATATTAAAAATTCTCACGACATCAAGAATACGTTTTACGGGGCGGAAATTAGAAACATGTGAAAGGACGCGTATATCCTCCGCAATCGGGCAGGCTCCCAGATACGGCGCAAGTAGCTTTCTAGAGGACTCTGCTGCGGGAGCAAATCTCGTGGTATCGACGAAGTTCGGTATTACCTCAATCGGCACGTCGGTAGATAAATTTAGTTTGTCGTAGGTCGCACGCTCAAGATAACGAGAGGGTGCGGTCACTCCGTCACTTTCTGCAATGGAAAATCGCGTAATAGGGAGATAGCTACGTTCATTACCAACCAGGGTAATATCAGTTCCGTGCAAGGTGGTAATCACCGCCGGACTACTCTCTCCAAGTATACTCTTAGCCAAGTACGCACTGGTGGCGTGCGGTACGGCGTAATGCACGTGCAAAATATCTAATTGCTCGTAGGTGGATACTTCAACCATTTTTGAAGCGAGGCTTAAAGAGTAGGGAGGGTAGGTAAAAAGGGGATAATCGTGTACCTCTACTTCGTGGAAAAATGTATTCTCCATAAAAGGCTGTAAGCGCCGAGGAACGTCGTAACAAATAAAATGCACTCGATGACCGCGTCGAGCCATCTCCATGCCTATTTCTGTTGCGACCACTCCGCTTCCGCCGAAGGTCGGGTAGCAGGTAATTCCGATTCTCAGTGAAGATTTATTCATTTGGTACAGTTTGGCTCCCTGCAGGGCTTCGATTAACTCTTGAGTAGTAAGGCGTTACGTCCGGGATATTCATCAAACAAGGCAAAAGGATCTGATACTCCAATTGCGTTACGACTCAGGTATGCTTCACCGAATCGAACGCCAATCATCGAGCCCAAATACGCATCCCTTGCCACAATTGCCTCCAAAGAAAGTGGAGAACTGACGAGTGTTTCAGAGCCGGCCTCTCGATTTATTTGTGAGCTATAGGCGGCAATAGCGTCCATCTTTTGCTGTTGTACCTCAGTAATATCCAGTATGAAGCTAGGGTCGAAAGTAACTCTCATTTGATAATATAGCACTTGATCAACATTGTGCTTCGCTCCCTGCTCGGGGGAGAAGTTTTTCACACCTGCATAGAAGGCAGCTTTAGTGAATAGTTCTCCTGCAGCACCATGATCAGGATGACGAGAGTCGATATAAGGTAGGAGAAGTATCCGCGGCTGGTAGGAGCGGATAGCTTTCACTGCCGAAAGAAGCTGCTTTGTCCCTTCCTCGGTGCTTTCACCACGAGATACCGCACCATCGGGAAAACGCAAATTCTCCCGAGCGCTGAGTCCGAGAATTTCTTTTGCCTCAAGCGCTTCCTTCTCACGAAGCTCGGCCGAACCTTGACTACCGAGCTCCCCGCGAGTGAGATCGAGCACCGCTACCGAACGTCCTTTTTTGGCAGCACTTGCCAACATTCCTCCGCAGGAGAGTTCCACGTCGTCGGGATGAGCCCCCACTGCTAACAGCTCGATCTTGCCGGTCTTACTCATAGGTCTTTCTCTTGTGATGATTGCGGGTCTAACGATTGCTTCCGCAGCATATCAAGATAGCGATCTCCATGCCGACAAAGCAAATTTAGCACTGAATAGACTCGTTCTTGGGCAATGCCCTCAGGTGCCAGGGCAGTCTTTAGTTTCTGCAATCGAGCGAATACGGTCGTTTGCTGCCGCAGGTGGGCAGCCGTGTAGCGTTCTAGTAGCC
>CAYGNZ010000287.1:3009-5015 GCA_964351345.1 uncultured Bdellovibrionales bacterium
AGAGCAAAGTTGGATCAAGTGCTGAGATCTCTCTCGACAAATCCCCAAATAGGTCTTCGAGTTTGCTCTTGCCTCGCCCCTCTAGCTCCTCGGGGCTTGATGAATGCTCAGCTGAAGAATTCGATGCGGTGGCACTCGTTACTTTTCTTTGAAGCTCTGTATCCTCATCAAACAAATCACTGACTTCAAGTCCGAGTTCATCAAGCCACTCGCGATACTTCTGTTCGACGATCAGATAACTATTGCGCCGCACAAACTTCGCACCAAGAACAGCGAAAAACTAGTAGAGCGGCTGTATTTGTTTAAAATAGAGTTCTTCTGCTGCGCCGCCGACGTATGCCACCGAGGGAAGCAGTGAGTCTTGCATAATCGGACGAAGGAGCGCACTGCTGCTAAATCTCGAGAGATTGTTCTTCAAATTCTCCTCTACTTCTGCACTTGAGATCTCTCTCTGATCTTGATCTCCAATCAATACCCAATTTTCTCCGTTTTCCTGAAGCCGAAATCGTGCTCCACCTGCATCACCGAGGTGATAAAAAGCAAGGGGAGAATCTGGGCGAATATAGACTTGTGGTTCAACGCCTGACTGTGTGAGCCCGTCGGTTTGTTCGATTAGAAGATTGGCAACCGTTCGAGACTCACGAACGGAGCGCCGTAGTATGCTTCCCGCCTCAGCATAGACCTCGTCCTGCCGCGGATTAAAAAAGACTAGTCCACTTTCAGGCAATAGCTCAGCCAAAAGGCCAGAGAAGGCTTCGTGATACGTTCTCCCTGGACGGTACCATTCTCTCACGTGCTCAAGATACCTCTCTGCCTCTGGATAAAAACCCAAGGTGGATTCCAGTTTTTCATTGAGACTAAGAATTTCTTCTCCAAGTTGTTGATACGCCACCGAGCACTGCGACTGAGATGGATTCGACGTAGGTAAGGAAAGTTCTACCTGCTCACCTTCGCGATTAAGGATACGAGTTGAAGAGATTTCTTCCAAATCGTGGTCTTCCGTTTGCAACCAAAAGACCGGGACACAAGGTGTGCCGGTCTGCTCTGCGAGTTTTGCCGCCAAGATGATAGCGGTCATCGCTTTGTAAAGCGTGAATAAGGGGCCGAGGTAGAGTCCCACTTGTTGTCCTGTGACCACACAAGTTACCTCTGGCTTCTGGAGTAGTGTAAGGTTTTTGTCTCGCGCAGTAGAGGGCGGTAAAAAACTATTCGAGCGCTCAAATGCGGTCAATACCCCAGGCGAGGGAATCATATTCTGCGCTACCTGAAAGCGCTGGCTTTCTGTGAGTTCCGCCATGAGGTTGCGCTCATTCATCTCTATATCCCAACTTGGCATCAGCAAGAATCAGGAGGCGAGGGGACTTCGCTGCGTATGCACTCCCCGAATAATCACCGTATACTGTATCCACACGATAGTCCGCGGCGAGTAATAACTCCTTTAGTTCATCAAAGCTATACATACGTACAGACTCCTCGAAAAAAGAAGACTTTTTAGTCTCCTTGCAACGTAGTTCTATGTGTTTGACTACTCGCTTTTGCTGATTGTCTATGCTCCTTTTTTCGCTGACAAAGTAGTGTTCTGTCTCTCGCTCACTACTTGCAACTAAGTTTGCAATAACCTCTGGCTTGTTGAGGTAATCTAAGCACAGCTTTGCTCCATCAGAGCTCACTCGTGCCCATTCCTTGAGTAAAGCGATATGCTCTTCATCAGTTTCAAAATATCCGAAACTGGTAAAGAAGCTACAAACCAAATCGAAAGACGCATCTGAGAAAGGCAGAGAGCGCATGTCGGCCTGAATTAGCCTCGATGAGCCTGGGGCAACGCGCCCGACATTTTTCTGAGCTTCACGGAGTAAACTCATCGAGAGGTCAACACCGAAGCAGTCCACCGCTGATGATAAAAAACCGGAGACATGCCGACCTGCACCGCAGGCAATATCTAACACTTTCGTACTCTGGGATACTTGCAGTTCCTCGGAGATAAGCGAGACGAGCTGCTGCGCCTC
>CAYGNZ010000288.1:0-4997 GCA_964351345.1 uncultured Bdellovibrionales bacterium
GAGTCGCTTGCCTGTTTGTAGAACACCATTCCACCATCAAGCGCTCCCTCTGTTCCGTCATGTTCGGAGCAAACCTTTCCATATGAATTGCTGATTCGCCCATCCATCTCATGAACCAGCACGTCATATTGCGCGCCAGGAGCAATGCGAAACTTCCGCTTCCCACGCGGTTGGCCCTCAAGACTGTAGAGAGTCGTGGTCACGTTCAGCTCTTTGGAGCTGAGGTTTACATGCTCGAATACGTTCCACATTCCTGGAATAAAGCCATTCCAGTCAGTGCACACCGTTGTTGAAAGCATTTGTTGTACGCTTCCCTGATCTTGTGGATTCGTGCCGTCGAGTAGTTCCTGTCCATCACTCACCCCATCCGCATCGGTATCCGGATTGCGCGGGTCAGTTCCTAGTTTTCGCTCGTCCTTGTCACTAATTCCATCTCCGTCAGTGTCTTTATTTTTCCCAGGACCACCGGAACTACTGGAGCTACTCGATGTTGAGGAGCTTGAAGATGATGAAGAACTGCTCGACGAAGACGAGCTTGATGAACTCGAAGAACTGCTTGATGTTGAGGAGCTGCTTGATGAGGAGGAACTACTTGAGCTAGATGAGCTACTAGAAGAAGAACCTCCGCCTTGGGCTAGCACGAATTCAACAGAAACTCCTTCGATGATAAAGCCTGCGGTGTTGTCGTGAAAAAAGCGAAGCGTATTAATCCCCTCAACGAAATTTGCCAAATCTATCGTTATCGGGTTGAGGAGCGTGGAGACACTACCATTGGCATTCACTCCCTCTGCACCAAATAGGAAAAACTCGTCCTGTCCATTTACTTGCAACCTACCTTCGTTTGCGTTGTCCGCATCGAAGACTTGCAGCGTCAGCTTCACAGCAATTGCCTCCGCAGGAATACTGGGGAGCGTAAGGGAGACATCACCGTATTCTGGGGTAGCGCCTTGAAGGTTCAGTGGTAAGCCTCCGGTACCGATTCCGCCGCTGGAAATATACGCACTCAGTTCATCCGACGGCACGCTCTCATTGTCTGATGTGTCGTAGGCGACAATAGTGATGTAGTACATGGTGTCAGCAACTAAGCTGGGTAGAATCGCTGAGGTAGTCATGCCGACATCAATCTCTTGAGTGTAGACTCCAGAAGCTTCACCGTAACGAATGATATAACCAGCAAGATCTGACTCAGTATTCGCCTGCCAATCGATGCGTGCCTGCGCGGCATGGGTATCGAGCGGCGCAATCAACAGAGAACTGAACAGTGTCAGGAAAAAACTCAGAACAAATGAGCGCGCAGGGCGAGCCCATAGGAATACAACAACCCCTTGGTCGGACATCGGAAAACCTCAAACCGCTGTCGAGCCCCAAGAACCCCTCAATTCTTAGGGTGTTGTGATTCCTTTATGCGCTACCTAGCGCTATCTGAGTGTATTAGTGCAGGTATTATGCCAGCTCCGGACCCTCCCCTAGAGAGCTCTCAGAGCGCTCATTTAATGGTCTAAGTGGTTAAAACTCTGGGGTATTGTGAATCGCGCTACCGCTGAGCCTGATAAATTTTCATCCCAAGTCCAGACCTTTCAATTCTCTCGACTTCAAGCTAGATTGCAGACGATATTAATCGGTATTCTGCAGCTTCTCCTCCTACTACCTCATGTGCGGCATCGCTGGATTTATTGACTCAAAGCACCAGGGCTATCAGCCCGAGAACCTGCTTTCGCAAATGGGTCAGCGAATCGCCTCTCGAGGTCCAGACTCTTTTGGGGTGTGGTGGTTGGAAGAGCACGGGCTCGGCTTGAGCCATCGTCGGCTGAGTATTATCGACCTCTCGGCTGAAGGTCATCAGCCGATGCATTCTGCCTCCGGACGATACAGCATTGTATTTAATGGGGAGATTTATAACTTCCAGACAATTCGCGATGAGCTGCTAGAGAATGGTTGCCAGTTTCGGGGGCACTCAGACACAGAGGTAATGCTCGCCGCGTTTGAAGCCTGGGGTATTGAAGCAAGCATCGAGCGTTTTGTCGGCATGTTTGCCTTTGCGCTTTTTGATAGCAGAGAGCGCGAGCTACTCCTTGTTCGTGATCGTCTTGGTGAAAAACCACTCTACTTCGGCAAATTCGACGACTTTTTTGTGTTCGGTTCTGAATTAAAAGCCTGCATTGCGCACCCGAAGTGTCCAAGGGAGATTAACCAGGAAGCGCTCGCGGATTACTTGCGCCTTGGTTACGTGCCTGCTCCACACTCAATCCTCCGGGGCCTACAGAAGCTTAGACCTGGACACTTTATCCGTCTAAAACTCGACTCAAGAGAGCTCTCCACCCATTGCTACTGGGATCCGCACTCGCTAGTGCAGCAAGCACAGATTCCACACAGCCAGGATTCTGAGAGCGAGGCGCTTGATGAATTAGAGCGACGTTTACGTCTTTCTGTGCGAGAGAAAATGATCTCGGATGTTCCCCTGGGAGCCTTCCTCTCCGGTGGAACTGATTCGAGTCTGATTGTCGCTTTAATGCAGCAGGAGAGCTCCTCGGCGGTAAAGACGTTTACTATTGGCTTTGATGATCCAGTGTATAACGAGGCCGAACACGCAAATCAGATAGCAAAGCACCTCGGCACCCAACATACGGAATGGTATATCAACGCCGAAGACGCCCTTGCGACGGTACCGCTCTTGTCTAGAATTTGTGATGAGCCTTTCGCTGATCCCTCAATCATTCCAACGTATCTTGTCGCGAAACTTACGAGAGAACACGTTACGGTATGTCTCTCTGGTGATGCAGGAGATGAGCTTTTTGCTGGTTACAATCGCTATCATCTTAGCTCATCGCTCTGGCGTTACTTTTCACGCTTTCCAAAGAGCCTTCGCGGGCTGGTCGCAAAAAGCGTACTCGCCTCAAATCCTCAACTCCTCAATCGATTTGGCAGCGTGCTCTCTCCGGCAGCCTCACGGTTAGGGAGAAAGGGCATGATGAATCACAAACTCAAGAAAATTGCCGAGCTTCTGCCTTCAAATTCGTTGGACGAACTTTATGATGATATGTTCGCACACTGGCTCAACCCAGGAGAATTACTCTCCAAGGAGTTTGCCTACCAATCGTTGAGCGAACGAGCAGCAGGATGCCAGGATGCCGCGAGTGCGATTGAGCGCATGATGTATATCGATCTTTGCACCTACCTGCCGGATGACATTCTGGTCAAAATGGACCGAGCAAGTATGGCAGTGAGTCTTGAGGGGCGAATTCCCCTTCTTGATCATCGCGTGGTCGAATATGCCTGGTCTTTGCCGCTCTCGATGAAGTCACAAAAAGGCTGTCCAAAGTACTTGCTCAAGCAATTGCTCTATCGTCACCTTCCGCGAGAGATGATGGAACGACCGAAACGAGGTTTCGGTGTCCCTCTCGCCGATTGGCTTCGCGGTCCTTTGAAGGACTGGGCTAGTGAGCTACTCCTCGGCTCTCGACTGAAGCAGGAGGGAATCTTTGAGGCCTCACTCATTCACGACACCTTTCAAGAGCATCTCGCCGAAGAGAGGAATCACGCCGATAAGCTTTGGGCGTTGCTTTCATTTCAGTCATGGTGGGAAGATTTTCAGCGGGACTAGATTTTCATTTCTGGAGACAATGGGGGACGAAGGAGGGTGAAGAATGCCTTCCAGTCTCGGTCCTCGTCGCCTTGCGCTTTTTTGCTTTCGACGGGACATTAATAGCGCTCCTGTGGAGGTTCCTTCCAGGCATTCTTCACCCTCCTTCGTTTTGCTTGTTGAGACGGTTAAACAAGCGCTCGACCTTCTCCATATTATTCAGCATCCGAGTGCCCGTCGCAGATCGACTTTGTGTAAGAGATAGTTTTCGAGCCAGCTAAACCGACGTGGAGGGAGAGTGTCTGGAGCGAACCTCCGCAGCGCTGAGGGCGGACTAATAAAAGCGTAGGACGTAAGTGCCAGGACCTGAGAGCGGAAGGCACTCTCCCTTCACGTTCGTCAGACGTTACCGCGAGAAGATATTGGAAAATACGCTAATTAGGCGTTCGCGATGCGGGCGGCAGATTCTTCTGGGAGTTGTGCAACTTCCGGTAGACTTGCGGGGTCGACGTTTTCGGAACCCGCAACGTAGGTACGAATCACTGCCTCAATTTGTAAGTCATTGAGGTGCGCAAGCTGTTCTTGCACGGCAGAAACCCACTCATACACGTCCACTCGTTGCGGCTTGCGAGAACGAACGATAAAGACTTTCTCGAAGCGAGAATTTGTCCGTAATTCAGAGCTTGAGTAAAGCGACTCGGTGAGCTTTTCACCGGGGCGCAGACCAGTGTAGACGATTGGAATGTCTCGCCGACCGTAGAGCGCAAGGAGCTTCTTAGCCACATCAACAATCTTGATTGGATTACCCATATCAAGCAGGTAGACCTCACCCTTATCTCCTAAGGTTCCCGCCGTAAGTACTAAACGCACGGCCTCGCGAATGGACATAAAATATCGTTCCATTTCGGGGTGGGTGACCGTAATTGGTCCGCCCGAGAGGATTTGCTTTTTGAACACAGGGATAACCGAACCGGCGCTATTGATTACGTTGCCGAATCGGACCACTGCCGTGCTCATTGATGAGGTGTTCTTCGGCGGTTTCCCAACCGCTCCATTTACCGTAACAACCTCATTCGGAAGACTATCACAGCTGCCGACCATCAATTCGGCGATTCGCTTTGTGCAACCCATTACGCTTGAAGGATCAACGGCCTTATCCGTTGAGATAAGAACGAATCGCTCTGCTTGATAACGCCGAGCAACTTCGAGCAATGTCCGAGTGCCAATAATGTTATTCTGGAAAGCCTCGTAGCAATTCGCCTCAAGGAGAGGCACATGCTTGTAGGCCGCCGCATGAAATACCATCTGAGGACGATACTCAGAGAAGATTCGGTTCATGCGATCTGGATCGGTGATTGTTGCGAGGCTGTAAATTTTCTTAACTGCGCTCTTATCACCTCGAAGTTCTTGCTGTATC
>CAYGNZ010000289.1:0-4052 GCA_964351345.1 uncultured Bdellovibrionales bacterium
ACAGTAAGCCGTACGCGAGTAAGCTAAACGAGGCAACAAAGAGGTGCTGCTCACCGACGTTGACGACCGCAGGGGCCTTAGTAAAAAATTGAAGCAACTCGGTTGCAAAAAACTGCAGGAGAAAGAAACCCGCAATACAAATATAGCAACAGTAGCGATTGCCCGTATGCCAGGCTTTTTTTGCTCGCGCAATTCTACCCGCACCGAAGTTTTGCGCAATAATTGCGAGGGCGGCAGAGTTCAAACCTATCGCTGGTAGAAGCGCAATTTGTTCGATACGTGTTGCGATACCGAAACCCGCAACCGCCGCTTCGCCGAACGTGCTCACAAAATACGTAACAATGAAGATTCCTGCCGCGACGGTCGCCATATTCGCACTTGCAGGAAAGCCTTGGCGGGCAATTGCTATCACGTGATCACGTTGCGGAATGGCATCGGAAAAACTCATCTTCGAAAGGTATCCGCGCGAGAGTATTTCCCGACTCATATAGGCGCATCCGAGCGCCTGGGTGCCAATCGTAGCGACGGCGATGCCTCGCATGCCAAGCGGTGGCAGGCCGAATCCGCCAAACATAAACCAGGGATCAAGAATCGTGTTGAGGAAAAACGAGCCGATAAGAAAGTTTCGGTACGGTGTGGTGACTCCATGAGAGGTAAGCGTTGCGTTGATCACCCCTGCAAGGAGGAAGAAGACTGCGCCAAGGAATAGGGTATTGGTATATTCAAGGCACAGCTCTAAGTAAGAACCAGTGGCGCCAAGAGTTTCGAATACTCGAGGCGCAAGAAGGTATCCAAGGACAGAAAGCAGCGCTGATAAGAGAATAGCGAACGCAATGGACTGCATCGCCAGGGTCTTTGCCAGATGATGCTCTTTTTTGCCAATTGCGTGGGAGACAAGGGCGGTGGTGCCCGAAGAGAGGCCGATTGAAAATGCGATTACGCCGAAAAATACGGGGAAAGAGAGTGAGAGTGCAGCGATTGCATCTGTTGAAAGATACGCAGCAAAATACGTATCAACCACATTGTACATTGTGTGGAAAAAGTAACCGATACTGATAGGCACCGCGAGTCTGCGAAGGTGGAGCGCGACATCACCGGTACTTAGATCGCTTAATTCTTTCACATTGTTGTTTTCGTATTGGTCAGCTTGGGAAGCGGATTGAGGAGGGGGGAGAAGAGTGAGGAGAAAAAGCAAGTCCAGCGGACCGAGGGTCCGCTGGACGGCCAATCTTTTCTAGACAGGCTTGACGTTAACAGCGCATGGTCCTTTACGACCTTCGCCAACTTCAAATTCGACTTCGTCGCCTTCTCCTAGATATCCGCCTTGAACTTGCGAATGGTGTACGAAAAGATCCTCGCCGTCACTTTGCTCGATGAAACCAAATCCTTTCTGATCATCGAACCACTTTACTTTGCCTTTATTCATCTTCAGTGTTTTCTTCTTATTCGTATCGCGATATCCGCGATACATTTTCTTAAAAAAGCGCCACCGCTTCTTCTGACTCATCGGCAAAAGCAGACTCGCAGGAAACGGCGTCACCACAATGATTGAGTGCAAATACTACGCGCACCCAAGAAAAAATGCCGCGCATTAATGCGACATTAGTTTTGCTCATGCCTTAAGTAATTTGGATTGTAAGAACAAGGTCGGTTCTGAGAGTCACAAGTGACTGCTACGCCCCCCGCGAAATCATCCTCCAAGGCAATATTTGCAATAGAGAAGTCCGCATAGACAAGTGTTCAGAGCATCCAGCTTTTGGCCAGTAAGCTTCGGAGAGTCTATCAGATTACTAGGGAAATTCAACGCTCAAATTGATTAAATATTCCTCGAGTCCCTAATGTTCGCCTCCCACTCCGGATATTAATCAATGATTTCAGTGCTTAATAGAAGTTCGAGTAATAGGCGTAGGCAGTGGAGGGGTAATCATAGCTCCAGCCCCCAATTAGACTGTCGCGAAACTGATAGTACGCCACCTCACGGGATTTTCCTGGAAGACTGAAGTGAACCTTCACAATAGCCTTCTGATTGCTGGAATAGTTTAGAAGCGGCTTGGAGACGTAAATCGAGTAGATACTGATGCCGAAAGGGTCGCTTCCCTCATCAGATTCCTCGTAATCTTCCGCTTCATTAAGGTAATTTTTCTCAAAATTTGCTGAAGCCCCAAGCTCGTTACGAAGTTGCACCATCACCGCATCTCGAAGTTCGGGATCGGTATTACGGTCAAAGCTGAGAAGCTTAAATCCGACAAAGCCGAGAATGAGGACGAGGGCGAATAGTCCTGTTTTTCCGGTAAGTTCAATTTGCTTTTCGGGCATCGATGCACCTTCTCTAATTGCTGTTACCGAGCTTGGGCGAATGGATCCCTCGGTGAAACGCTTGTACGCTTGAGTCCTCAGTCAGCCTTACCTAACGAGAGGAATGCTTCAAGTGAGAGTTTTACTGGAAAGCTTTGCTGAATCTCTTGCGTAAGGGATAGATTTTTTGCTTCTCTAAGAATTGTGCTTTCCGAGGCGGTATCAGGCAAGCGATGTGGGCGAGTGCGGTCATTAACCGACGTGCCGTTGCGGTAACAGGCCTTTTCTGAATGCTGTTCTACCAAAGCGTCTTGTTCGTCTTTGATTAATTTCCTTTGATTAATTTTGGGCGCAATTCTGATCCAACATTTTAGAATTTCAGCGCCGCACGGAGAGCTTGAATGAGACGTATTCTTATAACCGGTGGTGCAGGTTTTATTGGCTCACATCTTGCGGAAGCGTATTTGGCGCAAGGTGATGAGTTAGTGATTCTCGATGACTTAAGCACCGGTGCCATAGAGAACATTCAACCTTTTCTCGAGCAGGACTCAACCAAATCTAGAATCAACTTCATTCGAGGTTCGATACTGGATACCAATGAACTTGAAAAACATATTCAGTCCGTCGATACAGTCGTGCATCTCGCGGCAGCAGTTGGTGTGCGCTATATTATCGACAATCCACTTCACTCGCTCATTGTGAACCTTAGCGGCACCGAATCAGTTCTGCGGCTTTGCAATAAGTACTCAAAACCAGTGTTTATCGCTTCCACCTCGGAGGTCTACGGTAAACAGACACATGCACCTTTACGCGAGACCGATGACAGCCATTTCGGTCCTACCTCCCGTCAGCGCTGGAGCTATGCAGGTGGTAAGATGATGGATGAGTTTTTCTCCTTGGCCTATCATCAGTCTGAGCAGCTGGACGTCGTGGTGGCGCGCTTATTTAATACCGTAGGCCCTCGCCAAAAAGGCACCTACGGCATGGTCATCCCGCGTTTTGTGCAGCAAGCCTTAAGCGGCGAGCCAATTACCGTCTACGGTGATGGCTTACAAACCAGAACCTTTACCCATGTCTCGGAGGTCGTTTCTTGTATCATGGCGCTTACCGATTGCCGTGCGGCATACGGTCGAGTGGTAAATATTGGCGGTGTTGAAGAAGTGAGTATTCTTGAACTTGCCCAGCGCATCGTTGAGAAAACAGGTAGTTCCTCAGAGATAACCTTAATACCTTATGACGAAGCGTACCCCAAAGAATTTGAGGATATGCAGCGGCGTGTTCCTTCCACCGAATTGTTGTCAAGCTTAGTCGGATTTGCACCCGAGCTTCCCTTGGAGCGAATTCTTGACGATGTGATCTCGCATTTTGAAAGTGTCGAATCATCTCTCCCCTCATCTTCCTATAGTGTGGTGAACCGCTAAGAGTACGTTCGTGTCGGGGGAGCGGATGTCCAAGCGAGGTACGGGAGGTTTGTTTGTCTAGAGCACGCTCGTCAAAAGCTACCGCTGAGAGCTCCTCGCTCAAGCGTGTCAAAGTGCTCAGGGGCCCTGAAACTTCTAGCCTCCGAGGTAAGACCCTCTTTTACGTGGTCAACTACATTGATTATTTCCTCTCCCATAGAAAACATATTGCACGAGCTGCCCAACGCCATGGTGCGGAGGTGGTCGTAGTTTCGCCGGATAAAGAGTCGGCACATCGGGTCGAAGCGCTTGGCTTTCGCTACCTCTCGATACCGCTTGCACGTTGGGGGCTAAACC
>CAYGNZ010000289.1:4062-4993 GCA_964351345.1 uncultured Bdellovibrionales bacterium
TGCAAGATCTGAGGACACTTTTTGCGCTCAGAAAGGTCTACTTGGAATACGCCCCCGATATTGTGCACCACATTACCATTAAGCCTGTTATCTACGGGGGGATGGCTGCTCGTCTTGCGCGCGTGCCTGCGGTGGTTCATTCAATATCGGGTCTGGGGTATGTTTTTTATTCTGAAGGCTTCAAAGCGAGAGTACGACGCGGTCTCGTAAAACTGCTCTATCGACTTGCGCTAAGAAATCCTCGGCAGTGTCTAATCATTCAAAACGAAGATAACAAAAACTATTTCCTTCCAGCCAATCTCCTACGGTCAGAGGACACGAGGGTGATTCCGGGTGCAGGGGTGGATACAGAACGTTTTTCGACCAGCGAGGAACCGGACGGTCATCCCTTGATACTCTTTGTCGCGCGACTCCAGTGGGCCAAGGGCATCAGAGAGTTTGCTGAGGTCGCCAGTGATTTTGAACGGCGTGGAATTCGGGCGCGTTTTGTCATTGCCGGAGGATTTGATCCAGGCAGCCCCGATGGCTTGACGCAGGAGGATGCAGATAAAATTGCGAGAGAGTACCCCGTGAGCTTCCTAGGAGAACGCGACGATGTCGATAGTCTGCTCAAGCAGTGTCATATCGCTTGCCTCCCGAGCTATAGTGAGGGATTACCGAAGTCGCTTATCGAGGCGGCCGCCGCGGGACGTCCCATTGTTGCCAGCGATATCGCGGGCTGTCGGGCAATTGTGAAGCAGGGCTATAATGGCATACTCGTGCCGCCGAGGAATGTGGGCGCACTTTCTGATGCACTTCAGGAATTAGTTCAAGATTCGGGTATGCGCAAACGCATGGGGAACAACGGACGCACCTTCGTTGAAGAAAATGGTTTGTCAGAAGAGAAAGTCGCCGAAGCCACCTTAGGGGTGTATGAGTCGTTATTGTTGAG
>CAYGNZ010000290.1:0-4299 GCA_964351345.1 uncultured Bdellovibrionales bacterium
ATTGAGAATCTCTCTATACTGATAGGTTCGGGAATTGGCGGAGGTCTTGTTTTTGCCTTCGGATACTTCGTCTACCGCGATCCACTCCGCAGCTTCGGTCTTGTTTGTGGTGCTCACTTTTTAGGCAATGCTATCGGGACAGGGCGGATGCTCATACCTGAAAGTGCCTTCATCGTGCCAAAAGAGTATCTCTATCTACTCGTGATTCCAATCATCATCCTTGCCTTGAGGTCGGAGCAGAAAAAGAAGCGTGAAGCTCTTGAGACCCAATGAGATAAGGCCGTTTGGTCGGGAGCAAAGGTTACTTTAAAGGTTTGCTCCCGGCCACGGTCGAGAGGCAGAAGTACGTCCGGGGTGCGCAGCGAAGACGGGTTCACGCGGAGCGGACAGAAAGTGAAAAAATAAAGAGCGCCTACCTAAAAAGTCTTGTCGCTAGCAGGGAAGGGCACCAAAGGGAAGATCAGTATCTACTCTTTTAGGTAGTCACTTTTCTGAGGATGCACTCTGCGTATTGCTGTCAAATAACAGATACAAGGGTTTATCAGCGCGAAGACCCATGACAGCAAAAGCTTCGCCAAGTACTGCTCACAGAGATAAATGCGCAGGCAAAACATTTCCGCAGATGCTACGTCGTCAGACTAGCGTGGAGACAGTGGCAGGGGCAGTGCTGAACTGTTTCCAAAAGACTTAGGTAAGGCAGCTCTCGAGTTAACCTAGTACCAGCTAACCCAAAAGCTCCTCCTTACAAACAATCTACTTCACTCGCTTTTCAATGATCCTAAAAATCGACCTAAGCACCTAGCAACAAGGGCATTTTCTTGCTGCAAGCCGCTCAACAGCCTTCTTACAGAAGTTATGTTGCGGTATTTCTCGTGCATGCGCCTGATTACGCAATCTTTATCTTTTCTCAATGTAATCTAAATATTCGGCGCCCCCCATCTTAGCGCGTGAAAGTCGGATACAATTTGCTAACGGTAGAGTTGTAGAAGGTTTTTCAGAGAGGAGCCCTTATGAGCGCTCGATGCCGCATGCCGTATTGGCGATTTCTGACCATCGTGTTTGTGCTGCTCCAGATTCTTGATGGTCTGCTCACAAGCGTTGGTATGTATCGCTACGGATTAGAGTTGGAGGCAAATCCATTTGCAGCAACTAGCTTTTCAAATTTTGGCATTTATCAAATGGCTCTGTTGTGGAAAGTGTTCTCCTGTCTCATCTTCTTTGGCTTGCTTTGGTATTGCCGAAATATCGGCTGGTCATTTTGGGATGCGTTCGCGAGGCTGCGTGGCAAAACCCCGAAAGGCAAGACCTACTCAATGGCATGCTTCCACGTTGCGGGTACGCTGATGGTGCTTGTGACTTGCTACGCGGTTGGGGGTTGGCTGTATATTCTTATATACCTCAGGTAGCCGACCTCATGAGCGTCTGATTGGGAGGTTTTTTAAAGTAGCTTTTCAGCTCTACCTCCTCATTTTTTTTGTGCCGTCTTTGTGCCGCACATTCATGCGCACTGGCACTCCATGTATCAGACGCGATCGCCCTACATTCTCGCTGTTTACTTAGGAGAATCATTCCCTTTTTCAGAGGAGAGTCAAGCTGAAGAGGCGTGGATCATCCAGGTCGAAAGTGCTATTCGTAAAACCGTATTCCGTAAGCTTCGCTCGGGAATGGGCGAGCGTTGAAGGCAAAGGACGAGGAGAAACCATGGCAGAAGATAGTGTAACCAAAGTCACCAGTGAGTCTTGGTTTGGGCGCATGGGTGGGGCGGTAAAGGGTATAGTGTTTGGCCTATTTCTTTTTATCATCGCTTTTCCGGTCCTTTGGTTTAACGAGGGACGAGCGGTGCAAACCGCGCGATCACTAGAGGAGGGTGCGGGTATCGTGGTTTCAGTTTCTGCGACTGAAATTGATCCAGCAAATCAAGGCAAGCTCATCCACATCACCGGTGATGCGGTAACCAGTGATATCTTACAAGATGAAGAATTCGGTGTTTCTGAATCAGCGGTGAAGCTTCGACGCAGCGTGGAGATGTATCAATGGAGCGAAAACAGTAGCAGCGAAACGAAAAAGAATCTTGGCGGAAGTACGGAGACTACGACGACCTATACCTATGCAAAAAAATGGTCGACACGTGCGATTGACTCATCTCGATTCCAGAAACCGGCGGGACATACAAATCCTGGCGACATGCCGTATGTAAAAATGGAACGGGTTGCAAAAAACGTTGACGTTGGCGCATTCAAATTGAGCGATTCCTTGATTTCAAGAATGTCGAGCTACGAACCTCTCGCGATTCGCGAATCCGCCGTCCCAGAGGAACTTTCGGACAAAGCCCAAGTGTATCAGGGGGTATACTACCTCGGAGAAGATCCGGCGAAACCAGCGATAGGTGATGTTAAAGTCTCATTTGAAGTCGTGCGGCCCGGTCCGGTGAGTATCGTCGCCAAGCAAATAGGCTCAACGTTTGAGGCCTACAATGCCAAGGCAGGCAAGCCTGTGTTGCTCCTCCATTCAGGAACGCACAGTGCAGAAAATATGTTCGCAGCGGCTCAGTCCGCAAACACCGTGACGACCTGGATTCTTCGCTTTGTCGGATTTTTCATCATGCTCATCGGCATCAAGATGATGCTTCGACTGCTACCGGTTATCGCGGATGTGGTGCCCTTTATTGGCTCTCTTGTCGATGCAGGAGTAGGTATCGTTGCCTTTCTCTTGGCCGGTGTTTTTTCTAGCGTCACTATCGCCTTGGCGTGGTTCGCCTACAGACCACTGCTCAGTATTGGCTTGTTATTGGTCGCGGGACTGTTTGTTTTTGGGCTGAAGAAACTGAAGTCATCCTCGAATAAGCAAGTTGCAGCTACCTAGTCAGTAGATCTTTATGCGAGTGAAATGAACGAAAGACTTTTTTCTTACGGCACCCTACAAAATGAAGCGGTGCAGCTTGAGAAGTTCGGTCGACTGCTCACGGGGGTAGTGGATACGCTCATCGGGTATCGACTCTCCACGCTTGAGATTAAAGATGCAGAGGTAATCGCTCTTAGTGGAGCGCGTATTCATCCGGTGCTTGTTTTTACGGGTGATTCGAACGACACAGTAGAGGGAACAATCTTTAGTCTTACTGCTGAAGAACTTCGTCAGGCAGACGACTACGAGGTTGATGAGTACATGCGAGTGTCTGAGCGCTTCAGCTCGGGCACTGTCGCCTGGGTCTACGTGAGTGCTGAGCAAGCGAGAGCTTCAGCGGCTCAGGGATAAACCGCATTGCAATAGTTACTCTCACTTCCCGAGGCAGCTCAAAGGAGCAGCACACTTAGGCCAGTGATTACTATTGCCCCAAGGATATTGAGCCAAAAGCCCTCACGACACATTCGCTCGACGCTCACTTTCTCGGTGCCGAAGGCAATTGCATTCGGGGCAGTGGCCACAGGAAGCATGAAAGCGCAGCTTGCGCTTAGGGTGGCGGGAATCATCAACACGCGCGGGTCCAAACCGGCTGCAATACCAGCGGCAGCGAGAATGGGAAGTAATAGAGTCGTTGTTGCGGTGTTTGAGGTAATTTCGGTAAGAAACGTTACCACCAAGCAAAGAATCAATGTAAGCGGAAGAACATCCCAAGAGGCAAGCTCGGCGAGTGCCTCACCAAGTGCTTCGCTCAGTCCAGAGCTTCGAAATGCAGCAGCAATGGCGAGTCCCCCGGCAAATAGCAACAACAGTCCCCAAGGTATCCGCTGAGCAGCACGCCAATCGAGCAGTCGACCGCCCTCAGCATCTGGAACAAGAAAGAGAACAACGACGGCAAAAAGCGCGACGGTACTATCACCCGCGCCAGGTGCGTTAATTAGTTCACTCCATCCTCCAAACGGAGCGCTTCGTGTGATCCACAAGGTGGCGGTAAGCAGGAAGACGAGAAGCACTCGTACTTCTGGTTTTCTCCATTTTCCCAGCGCCGGAAGCACGATTCCAGAGACGTCGCTGAGATTTCTCGTTAAGGAAAGCCAGGCGAGAGGTAGTAAGAGAAATGTCGCGCAGCATCCAATTTTCATCCATTCAAGGAAGCTAATCTCAATCCCCGTGGTCTCTTTGTATATACCTAAGAAAATCACGTTGGGGGGAGAGCCAATTGGTGTGCCAAGACCACCAATACTTGCCGCGTAGGCAATCCCCAAAATTAAGGCAGTTTCAAGTTTTTCACACGTACTCGATTCGAGAACTGCAAGCACAACGGGCAAAAGCATGAGCACTGTGGCGGTATTTGAAATCCACATACTCAACATCGCAGAGGCGATCATGAAGCCCAGCACT
>CAYGNZ010000290.1:4309-4969 GCA_964351345.1 uncultured Bdellovibrionales bacterium
CAAAGAGGGGTTTTATCTGGTCACTAAGCCCAACGATCATAAAGCCAAGCACTAGTTGTCGAGGGCTACCGCCGCCGACGAGATGTACCATTCCGACTGCAAGTCTGCGATGAGTGCCTGTTTTCTCCATCGCTGTAGAAAGCATGAATCCGCCGAGCAACAGTAGGATAAGGCTGTCACCATATGCTTGCGAGACTTCCTTATGACTTAAAACGCCGGTGAGAGGAAACGTGGCGAAGGGAATTAGAGAAGTTGCCGGTATAGGAATTGGTTCAAAAATCCACCACACTGCACAGAGCGTGGTAATGCCTGCCGTGGAACTTGCAGCAGGGGAGAGTCCAAAGGCGCGTGCGAGGAGCCAGGTTAAAATGGCAAGAAGGGGGCCTGCCCACATCGCTCGTTGTTTCGTAGTGCCCATGGGCTAACCTAATTGAAGTTCATCATGAATCATCGAGTCGGGGGAGTCACCGAAACGTGAACAATTTGCGCGCTTAAAGACTTCCATGAATGTAGAGCGAAATAGCGGGCAAACCAACCGACCCGAGGAAAAGAAGTGTGCCGTGCGGCCAGTTTTTACTAGCGATTGCTACCACACCCGCAAAAAATGCGCCGAGGCCAAACAATCGCGCCACGGTGAGCCACACCGCATAAAATGCCGTC
>CAYGNZ010000291.1:0-4955 GCA_964351345.1 uncultured Bdellovibrionales bacterium
AGTATGTCGAGATGGCAAAAAGCAAGGATAGCCAGGTGCGCTTGATGGGCTTTGGACACCGTGTCTACAAGAACTACGATCCACGTGCACGAATCCTCAAACACGCTTGCCACAAGGTGTTGGAGAAAGTTCCTCACCGTGGTCAATTGCTCGATGTGGCAATTGAGTTGGAAGAAATCGCGCTAAAAGATGATTACTTCGTTGAGCGTAAACTGTATCCGAACGTTGATTTCTATAGTGGAATAATTTACTCCGCCTTGCAGATTCCGATTAACGGTTTTACTGCAATGTTTGCGATTGGTCGCCTCCCGGGCTGGATCGCTCAGTGGAGAGAAATGGTCAACGAGCCGGGTAATAGAATTGGTCGGCCACGACAAATTTATACCGGGGAAACGGAACGTGGGTACGTTCCTATCGATCAACGCTCCTAAGCGCATACCACTGGGCGGATTTGGATAAAGAGGAAACGTTCAGGCTGCGCTAGCGTTTTCTGTGCAGTGCGAAGGGGTTTTCTTTTCCGTCATCGTAGAGCGAAATGCCGGACCAATCAGCACTCCGCGCCGCATTACGCTCTTCCTGACATTGACGACTCATACGATTTTCTGGAAGTGAGCAGTCTAGGGAAGAAAGTCCTAGTCCATCTCCGCTGGTATTGCCCACAATGGTATTGCCCACGGAGCGGAATACCCCGCCTGCCTTTTTCAACACCATTCCATCAGAATACCAGGCAAGAAAAATCAGCGCGCAGGAGAAACTAAAGGTAATTCCCAATACGATTCGTTCGCGGATTTTTTGCCGACGCAGTTCACGGGCACGCTGAGCTGCTCGTTCGGCTTCAAGCTCCTCACGACGAATTTTCGCTTCGGCCTCAGCGACTTGCTTCTCGATTTTTTTAAATACTTTGAGGTGCTGCTTATCCATTTTGCCCGCGACGTAGTGTCAGTGTTGAGTTCTAACTCGAACACGCCGAATCCTCACCCGCCCCGTGCGGCGAGTGTGGTCCTTACTACTGTAATCGACAGAATCAGAAATTACCTAAATATTCGAGCTTTATGTAGTGACTTCAGGGACTTAAAAGAAACGCAGTGCCGGATAATGCTTAGGTGGGAGCTGGCAGGCTACCTGAGACTTTAAGCTCGCTTCCGACCTTTATCGAGAGCGCACTGGCCTGACCACCAAGTAGCTCTAAAACGTAGGTAGCTGGCTTCAGGCTTTTCCGAGGAGATTCGCTTAAGGGAACGGCTCGCTCGATGATGGAGACGACTTTTAGGTCCTTATCGAGAAAAATCATATCCAGCTCAAGGTAGGTGTTTTTCATCCAGAAGGATCGAATCGTTTCTCCCGGAAAGATAAAAAGCATGCCCTCATCTTCGGCCATTTGTTTGCGATACATCAATCCAAGACGTCTGGCCCCGTCAGTAGTGGCAAGCTCCGCCGTTACTTCCGAGCTTTTGCTACCGTCAGGATGCACGAAATGGAGCAAGACACTGGCCTTGCTCTCTGAACAGCCTGACAAGAGTAAGACAAAGCAACAGCTAAGAAGTATTCTCAACATCTCACGCCCGAGCCTTTTTGATTCCCTCAGTGAGTTCGGGCACGGCCTCGTAGAGATCGGCAACCAAACCATAGTCGGCGACCTCGAAAATCGGTGCATCAGGATCAGTGTTAATCGCGACAATTACTTTTGAATCTTTCATTCCAGCAAGATGCTGTATCGCTCCCGAAATTCCAATTGCGATATACAATTTCGGGGCGACCACTTTCCCCGTCTGACCTACTTGCCAATCATTCGGCGCATAGCCCGAATCGACAGCCGCACGACTCGCACCAATAGCCGCCCCAAGCGCGTCAGCAAGAGGTGCGATGTATTGTTCAAAATTCTCCGCCGACTTCATCGCTCTTCCACCGCTCACTACCACCTCAGCTTCAGTAAGCTCTGGTCGAGCGCTTTCAACCGTGTCGAAGGCAACAAACTCTTGCCCCGCAGGGATACTTGCCGAGCTTGAAAATGCAGTAACGCTTGCTTCAGCACCAGTGGCCTCCGCAGCATCAAATGCGGTAAGACGCACTGTCGCTAACTTCACCTCGGTGCTCAATTCCACATCTGCGATGATATTTCCCGCATACATGGGACGCTGAAATTGTCCCCCGGGGAGGAACTCAATCACATCACTTGCCTGTGCAGCATCAAGTCTGGCGGCAATCCGGGGAAAAAGATCTTTACCTGTAGTGTTTGCCGCACCAATGAGTAGCTTCGCTCCCTGTGCCTGACAAACTTCAATCAGCACTTCAGCATAGGGAAGAGCGAGATACTGTTTCAGGTCGCCTGACTGCACGTAGAGGATTTCATCAAGCCCATACTGAGCGGCATCTTTTGCGGCACTGGCAATCTCAGTATCGCCAAGCAGCACTCCTACCACTTTGTCGTATCCGTGGTTTGCCTTTGCATCCAACGCAGCGCGAATCACACTTCGTGCTGATTTTGGAATACTTGCTCCGTCTGCTTCAATAAACGCTAAAATCATAAATCCTCCCTAAAGTACCTTCGCAACATTTTGCAACTTGTCGACCAAGGTCGCCACATCAGGCACCTTCTCTCCTGCCGAGCGCTCCGGCGGTAGACTCATACGCATCACTTTGACTTTTGGCGCGCAGTCCACGCCAAGCGAATCGAGTGCGATTTCTTCAAGCGGTTTCTTTTTTGCTTTTACAATCCCCGGCAAGGAAGGATACCGAGGCTCGTTAAGACGAAGGTCGGTAGTGATGACTGCCGGAAGAGAGACTTTAATTGTTTCTAAACCACCATCCACTTCGCGGGTCACTGTCGCTGAGGACCAATCGTCTGCAACTTCAAGCTTGGAAGCAAAGGTTGCCTGAGCAATTCCCAAGTGTGAGGCCAGTAATTGCCCCGTCTGATTCGCATCCGAGTCAATTGACTGCTTACCCATGATGACTACCGAGTACTGATCTTGCCCGAGGATCTGCTCTAGAATTCTACTCGCGGCAGCAGAATCGATAAACTCATCGGTGAGGACCAACAATGCGCGATCTGCTCCCATTGCAAGTGCGGTGCGCAATTGTTCCGTGGTTTCAGCAGGTCCGATGGAAACAACGACTATTTCATCAACATCGCTTCTTGACTCACGCAGCCGAAGTGCTTCCTCAACCGCGATTTCGTCAAAAGGATTGAGAATCCACTTGATACCGTCTTTTTGAATATCATTCCCCTCGGCATTCACTTTGACTTTTATTTCATAGTCAGGAACCCGTTTTACTGGAACCAGTATCTTCGCCATCGTACCCTAATTCATTCTCTGTTGATAATTCTGAGAAAAAGCGTATTCCCCCGAGAGACCGCACACAAACACTCGCGCCTAAAATGTCGCTGGGTCAACAATAAACATTCCATCGAGAGTGTCTTCCTCAAACCCAATGATATGCGGCTTCGTCACACTGGGCAAGACATGGACATCAAAGAGTTCTTCGATTCCCTTGGTAAATTCGATAAATCCAACAACCCCGCCGCTGCTGATGTCAATGACATATATCGCACATTTGAGCTCGTCGATATTCTCTTCAATCGGCATACCACCGAAGGTATCTCGGTCGCCGCGTATTCGACACAAGCCAACAAAGGCAAATCGATCATAAAAGCTCAAGCCACGCAGATATCCCGGTAATCGAATAACAGTGGTCCTCTCCCCAGAATTGAGATCAACCACTTGCAAAGAGCCCGTTCCGGATTCAAGGACCCATAGTTTTCCTGCGTGCCAACGAGGCGAGTGGGGCATGGCAATTCCATGTGAAAGTATTTCGCCACTTGGCACATCGATGATAATTCCTCCGTTGACCTTTCCTTCTCGCCAACCGCCGGGTTCATCACTCTTTCCTAGCGCGGTGACGAAACGAGGACCACTCTGATCAAGCACAAATCCATTGAGATGACAGCGATCCTCTGCGGCGATACTGCTGACAAAAGGTGGTCGCCATGTCGGAACGAAGCTCCAATTTGGATCAAGCTTTGAGATGCAAGAGAAACGCGTATTTACGACAAGAAACTCCTCGCCATGCCAGCCGCATTCATGCCCAGAGATGTCCCCAGTTACAAAGGACTGCCGTGGCACTAGACAGAGATCGTAGGGCAAGGCGACTCCGTCACTGTCATACGTCACACCAGAATCACGAAAAAACCAGATCTGTCGCTTCGTCACGATTGCTGCCTGGCGATCCTTGAGCGCTATCCCGGTTGGTCGTTCAAGCACGCGCATCAGCATTGATAGCTTCTCTCCGTTGGAAGCTAAGGTCATTACTCTTTGCGCTTGGTAGGTAGAGGCAAGAAGTGAGATCTGAAGTTTGGCGAAAAACTCAGGCATCTCCGCAGTGTGGACATAGCCCACCGCGGCCTCTTTTTTTTCACTTGATTCATCCATCGATAATTTCAAATTCTCGACTCGCATAGACCTTCGGCGGCTTGCTCACGTTTTCCGGTAGCCGAAGGGCGGCCTTAGATGCAATTCTAGGCCGGAAGCACAGGCGAGAAACGCGTTGAAAAATTCCTCAGCCCCTGAGCTTTAGATGTTAAAAGTCGGAGAAAATTGGCAACGGATATCTCGCTCATTTCTCATGAAAATACTATTCTTCCCTAGCGGTAATCTTGCCTTTCACGCGAGCTCTCTGGATTCTCGACCACTTGGTGGTATGGAGACAGCCGTGATCCGACTCGCGGAGGCGCTGAGCAAGCTCGGGCATCGCGCAATCGTGGTTTCAGGCCTGCAAAATCCTCCATTGAGCGAACCGTTGTATGTTCCCCACACTGCTCTCGGTGATATCGGTGCCGTCGATGTGCTTATCGCAGTGAGAGAATGGAAACCGCTTTGCCTACCCATCGAAGCAAGGTTTCGTTGTCTCTGGACAGGTGACTCCTACGATCAACCACAAAACATTGGTATTGGTGA
>CAYGNZ010000292.1:0-4951 GCA_964351345.1 uncultured Bdellovibrionales bacterium
AAAGAATTATTGCGCGCTTGGTCACCTCAGCATTTTCTCCCCTTGCACCAGGAAGCACTTCTGAAAGGCGCGCTTACGGAGGGTCTTGATGCATTCCTCCGAAATTAAAGGAAAATCAATACTTATTGTTGGTTACGGACGAGAGGGAAAAAGCTCTCATCGTTGGCTGCTCAATCAAGACAGTGACCAACTCATCGCCGTAGCCGACAAATCTCCCCTTACTCTTATCGAACAAGCACCCCGCGATACGCAGGTCTTTAGTGGAGAGCAGTATCTCGCAAAGGCAGGCGAGTTCGATACACTACTTCGGTCTCCAGGTATTCCCCTCTATCGTGGTGACTTAGCACCCCTTCTAGACGAGAAACCTCACATTAGCTCCTTAATCAACGTCTTTATGGAGCTGGCTCCCGGCACGGTGATTGGTTTAACCGGCACGAAAGGCAAAAGCACCTCCACCGCTCTTCTTCACTGCTTGCTTGCACAGGGAAATGACGATGTCCGTCTCGTGGGAAACATCGGCACACCTGCTCTTGACTCCCTCGAAGGAGCAACAGAAGAAACGATTTTCGTAGTCGAACTCTCTAGTTTTCAGCTTGAAGATTTGCGACACCCTCCAAGCATCGCAGTGCTGCTCAACATTGTGCCCGAACATTTAGACCACCATGGGACTTTTGAGGAGTATCAAAAAGCGAAATACAGAATCGTAGGACCTGAGACAAAGCTCGTTTGCAATGAAAAACGAGTACTTCCTGATACCGTCGTTCCGAAGCAACGCTTCGTGTTCTCAGAGAACCCTCTAGGAGACGACTGTGAAGGTTTCCTCGCCTATTTAGACCAAGACACTTATGTGTACCGTCACCAAGATAGTTTTCATTCAGTTTGCACAATTAAAGAACTGAGCCTGCCCGCTGGTAGCAATTCTCAAAACATTCTTGCCGCGCTTAGCGTTGCTTCCCTCCTTGGTCTTTCGCCGCAAGACGCGCGCTCCGGTTTGCTCGCCTTCAAGCCACTTCCCCATCGCTTGGAAAACATCGGCGAGAAAAAAGGAATTACGTTTTTCAATGACTCGCTTTCAACTATTCCAGAAGCTTGTATTCATGCATTAGATAGTCTTGGCTCGCGCGTAGAAACGCTAATCGTGGGCGGGCATGATCGAGGTATTGCGTATGACAACCTAGCCGCAGAGATTGTGACCAAGAGTAGCTACCTACAAAATGTTATTCTCTTACCTGAGACCGGCTTGAGAATAGAACGCTTACTTCGAGAAAAGCTTAAGACGTCAAGCAGCAAACTCGAACTCTTTCCTGTCGCAAACTTAGCCGATGCAGTAGCAGTGGCGTTTGCTCACACCTCCGCAGGTAAAATCTGCTTGCTCTCTCCTGCAAGCTCAAGTCTCAATCAATTTCGTGATTACCAAGAACGCGGCAATGCGTTTCGAGAATGTGTTGCCAGAGGATAGAACGTAGTTCGCTCCAACGTTTAAGCTCTTAGGACGAAACAAACCGACGAGGCACGCGGGCGTTCAGTGAACAGAGTACTTCTCTGGGATCGGCTCCTGTGATTGTTGCTATCTCTTCAACGCTAATTGCTTCACTGCCCTCTTCTCCGATAAGTATTACCGGATCTCCATTGTAGCCAACTCCCTCGGTTCCGAGGTTCACCATCATTTGATCCATACAAACTCGGCCAATGATCGGATAACTTTCTCCACGAATCAAAACTCGCCCTTGATTTGAAAGCGCACGAAGATAGCCATCGCCGTAGCCGATAGGGATAGTTACTACTCGTGTATCCTCCTCTGCCGTCCACGTCCGATCGTAACTTACGGTCGCCCCTTTTTGGACTACTTTGAAAAATGACACTTCCGAACAAAGCGATAGAACTGGGCGCAAGGGTAGAGCTCCTGCAAGCGCTTGGGTGGGCGCGACACCGAATAGGGCCAACCCCGGTCGAACCATATCCAAATGTGTACTCGGCAGCTGAAAGATAGCTCCGGAATTCGCCAGATGACGCATCGGAGTGGGCAGTCCATGTCGTTCGAAAAACTCAAGGCAATGAGAAAAGCGCTCCAATTGCAACTTCGCAAAGCTTAGGTCCTCCCCCTCACTTGCGGCGAGATGAGAAAAAACTCCGACAATATCGCAATGCTTTGCATCAATCGTCGCCTGAAGAAGCGATTCAGCCGAGTAATAGTGCACACCAATTCGCTCCATACCCGTATCAATCTTTAGGTGAATACGGGCACGAACCCCTCGTCGCTGAGCAACTTCATCGATTTGCTTTAATTTGTAGACAGAAGAGGCGGTCATATCGATTCGGTGTTCAAGAAAGCCCTCAATCTGCCGTCCCGAGATTCCACCCAGAGCGAGAATGGGCAGCGATATTCCTGCTTTGCGCAAGGCGATACCCTCTTCTAAATACGCCACACCAATCGCATCAACCTTGGCACTCTCAAGCACTTGCGCGCACTCAATCAAACCATGTCCGTACGCATTCGCTTTGAGTATGGCCATAACGTGAGCGCCGCCGACGTGTTCACGCAGCACATCAAGGTTGTGGATGAGATTATCGAGATTAATCTCTATGGCACTGGGACGCTCTGAGAGCTCCACCGTGTAGGCGTTGAAGTGAGAGTACTTTACATGCACCGAGGCTTTCCTCACGTTTGCTTCTACCTCAGGCGCAAGCGAGATTGCTTCACGGAGAAAGGAGCAAGATTCGAGAATTTTTGACTTTTTCCGGCTTAAACGCTACTCTTCCGCTCTTTATTTGTCAAAGACAACAGACGCCATGAAACGCGTAACAGACATCAAAGGAGTCTATGCCGGGGCAGTTGCTTGCGGCATCAAAAAGGCGGGGCTGGACCTTGCCTTTCTGCATGTACCCGAGGCTGAAGGCTGCGCAGGAGTGTTTACTCGCAACGCCTTTCGCGGCGCCTGTCTTGATCACACAAGAAACTGCCTCGAGTCCGCCAACGTCAAAGCAGTCATTGTCAATTCTGGAAATTCAAACGTCGCAACCGGTGAGCAAGGACGCCAGAATGTCGAGCGCACAGCCCAAAAAGCGGCATCCTTCTTAGGTCTTCAAAGCACGCAGATCGCAGTCGCCTCAACAGGGATTATCGGCGTTCCTCTGCCTATTGAAAAGCTTGAAGCGGGCTTGGAGACTTTACTGGAGAATCCAAGCCAGCAGGACGGACTGTCGGCGGCTGATGCAATAATGACCACCGATCTTGTTCGTAAAGAAGTATACCTTGAGCGTGAAATCGCAGGGCAGAAGGTCGTCATTGCAGGATTTGCCAAAGGCTCGGGAATGATAGCGCCGAACATGGGAACCATGCTTGCGTTTCTTGTCATTAACGCAGCACTACCCCAGGGCGTGCTGCAAAAAATGTTAGAAACTGCAGTAGACGCGTCTTTTAACATGGTCTCTGTCGATACCGACACCTCAACGAGCGACATGGCCTTACTCTTCTCTACTCCCGAAGTGGGATTGAACCTCTCCGATGCTCAGAGTGAAGCCGAGGTACAACGTCTTATCCAAGACGCCTGTGTGGAACTCGCAAAAATGATTGCTCGTGATGGCGAAGGGGCAGAGCGATTACTCGAAGTTCTCGTGAAAGGCGCGAAGACAATAGAAGACGCGCGAGCAATTGGCTTGTCGGTGGCAAGCTCGCCTCTAGTAAAAACTGCCGTGCACGGAGCCGACCCGAATTGGGGTAGAGTCGTGATGGCCGTTGGGAAGACCCCTGGTGTCTCTGTTGACCCCACCCGCCTCGAACTTTTCTTCGGAGAGCATCAAATATTTGCTCAGGGAGAGCCGTTGAGGAATGTCTCGCTCTCGGACGTGAGTAAGAGTCTTCAAGGCGAATTGGTGAGGATTACGATACATCTTGGCTTAGGAAGCCACGAAGCCGTCGCCTGGGGCTGCGATCTAACAAAAAAATATATCGATATTAACGTAGACTATAACTAAGCAGGGTTTACTTGCCTTGAGTGCTCGCGATTAACTGCCCAGGCAAGGAGAGAATATGAAAGAAAAAATCGAAAAAGCCCAAACACTCGTTGAGGCCCTACCCTACATTAAACGATTTCGCGGTAAGACCATCGTCATAAAATACGGTGGTTCTGTAATGTTCGAGTCCAAACTAAAGCAAGTCTTTGCTGCCGATGTTGCCCTACTGAAATTCGTCGGCCTGAACCCAGTTGTGGTGCATGGTGGTGGAAAAGAAATAAGTCGTTGGATGCAGAAACTCAACAAAGAGACCGTGTTCATTGATGGGCTTCGTTTCACCGATTCTGAAACCATGGAAATCACCGAGATGGTTCTTTGGGGGAAGATTAACAGCGAAGTCGTCTCCTTAATCAATCGTAGCGGCGCGCAAGCGGTTGGACTTTCCGGTAAGGACGCGAATCTGTTTACCTGTAAACGTATCCGCTCGGAACAGGATGAGGACCTGGGACAAGTTGGGAAAATTGAAGCGACCAACATCGCAATCGTCGAGTCGCTTTGCAGCCAGGGATATATTCCTATTATCTCCTCAGTCGGGGAGAGCCTTGAAGGAGAAACCCTTAACCTGAACGCGGACTATGCCGCCTCCTCAATTTCCGCAGCACTCGGCGCATTAAAGTTGGTCTATCTTACCGATGTGCAGGGAATTCAGATTGAAGGCAAACTTCTTACTGAGCTCACCCTTGCGGAAGCCGAGGATCTGCTGAAACACCCAGAAATCACCGGCGGAATGAAACCAAAGCTTGAGTGTTCCATTGAAGCAATCAGAGCAAAAGTGGACCACGTGCACATCATTAATGGCAGTATTGATCATGCAGTGCTGCTAGAAGTTTTCACCGATACGGGTATCGGAACGAAAATTTCCTATTCGCGGCGGACACAATGAAACCCGAAAATAAGCATTTTATTTCACTTTCTGACTACAGTGCCGAAGGCGTGG
>CAYGNZ010000293.1:0-4947 GCA_964351345.1 uncultured Bdellovibrionales bacterium
GAGTCTGGACCGTGTCTCAGTTCCAGTGTGGCTGATCATCCTCTCAGACCAGCTATTCATCGTAGCCATGGTAGGCCGTTACCCCACCATCAAGCTAATGAAACGCAGCCCGATCCTTTCGCGCCCGAAGGCTTTACCGATACAGTCCGCAGACCGTATCAGATCATTCGGTATTAGCTTTGGTTTCCCGAAGTTATCCCCAGCGAAAGGGTACGTTAGCTACGTGTTACTCACCCGTGCGCCACTGTACTCGCACCCGAAGGTACTTTCTCGTTCGACTTGCATGTTTGAGGCATCCCGCTAGCGTTCGTTCTGAGCCAGGATCAAACTCTTCAGTTTGATTTAAATTCTGCTGCTTGCATCTACTTAATTGCTTCCACCGAAGTGGAGAGAAAAGAAGTGATACTGCAAATTTTTCTGGTCCCAAATCATTATTACTCAAAGGACGGAGACATATTTTTGTCTTCGTCTTTTTTGCGCGCAGCTGATTTGTTCACGTCTTTCAGACGTTCAAACCAAACTCTGCTCTCTTCTACTCATCCTCGAATGTAAAACAACCTGTGAAATCGACAGTCGTTACTTCGCGACCGCGTTGCTGCCTGAAATTCCGGCCAGCAATGATTTCGGCGGGCTAGTCTGCCTCAGGAAAAAACAAAAAACAAGTTCCTAAGACCCCTAACTCGCAAATAAATTTTTCAGAATTTTGACGGGAATTCCGTCGTTCTCTGAGAGATTTAACCCCCATTTCTGGAGGACGCTAAACATGATCTAAATGACTTAAAGAAGCAAGGGCAATGTGAAGGTTTTTCAAAAAATTTGAAAAGAATTTCAAAAGGAGTAAGCCACTGAGATTTAACGAGATTCATGCTTAGGGCAACTCTCTTACCAGACTAAATTACTAGCTTTATCCCTGAGAAGGCTTATTTTCTAGGAGATTTGAGCAACTTTCTTGCCTCACTCGGGCTTATAAGTTCTGGCAGTAGAGAATCCGAACGGAAAAAATAAATTTTATTCGCAAAAGCGAGCAGTCGTTCGTCGTGACTACTGAGCATTACCGCGTTTCCAGCGGCTACCACGGTTACGAGGACATGAAGTGCCGCTTCAAGATGCACTCGGTCCACTCCGGCAAGGAGCTGATCAAGTAAGTAAATCGCGCCGGAAGTGTCTTTTCGCGCTGCGGATTCGCGCGCAAAACGTAATCTCGCTTGTTGAAACGGATTAATTGCCTCTACCGATAACCCAAGGGGAATCTCTGCCAGACCGAGACGCTCTGCCTGTTGGAGCACAGCTGCAAGCTCAGTTCGGGCGGAAAAAAGCGGCACTGCTTCTGCAATACTCAGGCGAAGCACATCTGCAATTGATCGCCCTTGATAGAATACTTCGAGAATTTTTGCCTTAAACCGCTGTCCTAAGCAGCGCTCACAAATATCGACTCCTGAGCCGAGCACATCCATCGACACCGTGGTCTCCCCGCTTCCCTCACAAAGCTCACAGCAACCTATCTCGTGGTGTAACGAAAAATGCTTTTCACCAAAGCCAAGCTGTCGCGCGCGAGGCAACTGAGCAAAAACACTCGCAAGCGGTTTCTCAAGCCCGAGAACACCAAATACGGGCAGACGTTGCTGCCTAGTAGGCACTTGATCCGCTGAGATGAACAGTCGCTTAAGATTTCGCTTATTGGCCTTTTTATCAGCAATTGCTTGCAGAAAGCGGGTCTTACCACTCCCCGGTGAACCAATAAGCAGACAAAAATCTCCCGCACATATTTGCTCAGCCTCACTCTCAGCAAGAGTTAGTCCAAGAGCTTTACCGGGGGAACCGACTCTCGGCACGCTGAGCTTAATAGTAGTATCCTCAGGGAAATCGGCAGCGACTCCTTGATACGTAATCTGGCCACCGTGCTCGCCTGCGCCCGGCCCAAGAGTGATTACTTGCTCTTTTTGATAACGCGCGGGTGGTGTTTGCTCTATCAAAACAATGGAATTATCCCCTTGGAGCAACTGCTCAATCCGATCGAGGAATCTTTCATATTCAGCCGGCGGCAGTAGCAAGGAAGGCTCGTCAAATACGTAGATCAAGCCAGATGAGTCCTCCCCGCCCAACGCATGCAGCGCAACAAGAACGCGCTGTCCGCTCGAGAGCTGCTGAAGTTCGCGAGTAAAGGGAATCTCTCCAAGACCCGCACCATCTAGCTCGCGGAGCCGGCCGAGCCATTGTTTGACGGCAACAATTTGATCTACGCCAAGCGTGCGCACGGTTGCGCTTTGCAACAGATTCAACAATTCCGCCGCAGACAATGCCGCGAGTTCCCTAATTGGCCTCGCGAAAAGTTCGAACTCGATTGCCGCACCTTCTAGAGCAACTCTCCCTGAGAACATTTCGGCAAACCAGGAGGCAGATCGAATCGGCTCAAGGTGTTCCGAGTTTAACCCAACAAATCCCCTTCCGAGACGCTCAAGCGCCTGAATCTCTCCTGCGGATTCGCAAAAAACGGTGCCAAATCCCGAACCACTGTCAATTGCCGTTGCCGCACTTTCAGCGAAGCGCTCGATGCGCTCCTGCTCCAGAGGAATCCGGTCAATTACGCGGTAAAGCCTGGCAGGCACTAGCTTGCAAATCCGCGCTAAGAACTCCTTTCGTTGCTGTTTCTCCTCTTTGGATTCAGCCACCATCGAAGGAGGCTTACAAAGTTCGCCATCGAGTATGAATCGACGTATGCCTTGCTGCTCAAAGCTCAAAAACTGTTCAAATAAATCTTCTTGGTCTTGAGTATTGAGCGGCACTTCAGCGGTAAGATAGAGCAATGCGCCTGGAGCGATGTTGCTCTCCTCGCTAAACAAGCGTTGTGCAACTTCTAATGGTCGACCATCGAGCAAGACTTCCCCCGCATCTTTGTCACGGGGGGAGGCGTAACGGGCACAAAGCTTGGCAAGAAGAGAATAAAAGCCAAGAAAATCTCCTAGCTTCCGCTTCCCGCGGGTAGATGCGGCAAAGGCCGTGACGTTGACTACCGGAGAGATACATTCAAGCGTTTCGTAATCGGCAATTCCTGCCAGCGCTTTGTTTGAGGTTCGGGGAAGAAGTGGTAGGAGCGAGCGTCGGGCTTCGTGTTCGAGAGTAGCACTGACTAGAACGGTTTTACCTGCTCCGCTCGGCCCGCAAACAAGAGTTAATTCCCCCTTGGCTAAGCGCAGGTCAATTGCCTTTAGATTGGCTGATTTCACGCCTAAGATGGAGGCACAATAGTCAACACTCGGCATTGCTAGTTCTAGGGGCATAGTCGTTTTTGGCAAAAAGAACTGAGAGTGAACAATTCAAATCGAGATAACAAGGCTCAGCACTACTTTTGCATTCTGTGAACCGAGGGCATCGGGACTGAAAATTCGAAATTTCTCTAGTATCCCAAGCATCTCAGTTCTTTTTCAACAGCGCACAACAAGGTATGTTTACCTAACACCTTGCAGCATCACCCGTTCTGCACGTCCATAATCATGAAAATCAGACTCACTACAGATGTCCGGGTATAATGGTATAGCTTGAAATTCGAATCTCTACATAAAGCATTATATTTATTGCGCATTCCTTTTCTTTGGCAGCCTCTGACGTTCCGAGGAGCTGCCGCGCTACTGCTCGGAATCGCGGCTCTCTACTTCCTCGCCTTTCCCCAGAAAGACCTTGTGGCAGCTACACTCGGGGGCGGATTGCTGGCGCTGACTCTTTTAACGCTAATTGCGATTGTCATTATTCGTTTTCGTATCGCCGCGCGACTGGCTGTTGAGCCTCGTTTTGATCGAGAGAATGCCATTAGTAGGAACCCTATTGATGCGGGTTTAGTGCTAAGCGGTAGTTCCGTCCCACCGTATTTCGCCCTCCGCTTGTCACGAGAATTCGAGCACGAGGGAGTAAAAAGCCCAGAGCACATTGTTCGAGGTGCGGAGGTCCCGGGCGCTGCCCGCCATTTAATCGACTCAATTCGCTGCCCGCATCGCGGTTTGTGGAGGCTTCAGGGGATGCGCGTGAGCATTGAAGACTCCCTTGGTTTTTGCAAACTACAGTGGAAAATCGCGGCAAAAGAGAGCGTTGAGGTGCAGGCTCCAACAATTGCTATTCAAGCCCTGCCAATTGTGGCTGCCAGTTCTCGAGCAGGTGACCAGCTTGATAAGTCCCGCGAACGTTCGGGAGATCCCTTTGATCTTAAGCCGTACGATCCAAGCGACGGAATTCGAAGAATTCTCTGGAAGACCTATGCCAAAAGCGGTGAACTCGTCGTCCGGCGACCGGAACCAGCGATAATCCCAGAGGGTGAAGTAGCAATCTATCTCATCGCCGGAGAACAAGATGATGTCGTCGCTGGCTCCTTACAACACTACTTGAGCTACCTTTATCGCCAACAAATCGACGTGCTGTTTGGCACCGACGGCCTTCATCATCAATCTGACGCCGATGAAGGAAATGCCGAAGCAACATTTTTTTGCACGGCCAAAGATGAAATCCAACGGGCAATAAACCGTAGCGTTTGGTCGGAACGTGCCGGAAGCGGTGAAGACTTTCGCGGCTTTATTGAGGAAATCTCAAGTTCCAACCGGGTTCTTCATTCCGTCATCGTCTTTGCTCCAGCAGAAGCGAGAGGGGCTCAAAGTAATGCCTGGTTCCAGCGACTGCTCACCACCGCAAGCGAGCACTCGGTAAAGCTCAGTATTGCGCTGGTCCCTGAGGAGATAGGACGGGGATATTTCTTTGACGCAGGTAAGAATCGTCTGACCAAGACTCCACTCGAGCAACAATTCAAACAGCTCGCTCGAAAAATCCCCGTTGTAGGTGAGCACTTTGGCGGCTCCCCCGAGAAGTTTTCAGTAAGTTCCTCGTCGCTTCCGACAGCGGTGACGAATTCTGGCTCGGAGCTCCACATGGTTCAACCTTATGAACAATAGCGAGAACAAAACCTCC
>CAYGNZ010000294.1:0-929 GCA_964351345.1 uncultured Bdellovibrionales bacterium
GTATGAAAAGGTACTGTCCTTCCTCAGGTTAGCGAGCGACGGACGTGAAGAATTTCCCCGCTATAATCAGAACCAGGTGAGAAAATTTCCACTACTCGCTCGACTTTCTGAACGTCCCCCCGCTTGGCTAGAGCAAATAGCAGCAAGCACGAGAGCATTTTTTGGTGTCAAGGAACTTGGGCTCTATCAATTGCTCCGGCGTATGACGTCTGAAAAAGAATCACGAGCGGAGCTTTCCGCAAGCGCTCGAATAACTCTAGCTCAGCATTATCGCGAGGAGGTTGCGCGTTTGAGCACGCTGCTGAACCGAGATCTGACGCAGTGGTGTAAGGAAGAGCCGAGTAGAGAACAAGAGTTTGAGGAGGTTTCGTGAAACTCAGTTTTGTTAGCTATTCGCTTGCAATGGGTGGAGCTGAGCAGTCTCTTTGTGTGATGGCGAATACCTGGGCGGAGCAGGGCTTTGAGATAAGCATACTTCGTCTGGAAGACACCGATGAGCCGCCTTATTACGAGCTTCATCCAAATATCACTCTCCATGACCTACGTTGCGTAAGTAGCGGCCAAGGTGTGCTGGCACAAGCTCGAGCACTTTGCTTGGCGTTGGCACGTATTAGGCGAGCGGTTAAACAGTTAAAACCCGATGTGGTGATCTCCTTTCTTGACTGGGTAAACGTGGTTAGTATTTTTGCAACAAGGGGACTCTCAATTCCAATCGTATTCTCCGAACGTGTGGACCCTCGTTATGCGCCAACAAAACTAGTTTGGAAGCTCCTGCGCCCACTGGCATACCGGATGGGTGATGCCCTGGTGGTGCTTTCTGCGGGCTGTTTGCAAGCCTTCCCGGCGGGTATCCGAAATAAAGCAGCAGTGATTCCAAATCCGATACCAGAGACAACTGCGAGCAGTAGTGCTGAGAAGCAAAAGCGAAT
>CAYGNZ010000294.1:939-4942 GCA_964351345.1 uncultured Bdellovibrionales bacterium
ATCATTGGCATTGGTCGTCTCGTGCGGCAAAAAGGTTTTGATATGCTTATAGAGGCCTTCTCAGAAATCGCGCAAAAGTATCCAGATTGGCAGCTTGTGATTTTTGGTGAGGGTGAGCAACGAGCAGTGCTTGAGGCAATGATCAACAACCTTGATTTAGCGTCTAGAGTTTCTCTCCCTGGGCTTACTGAGCAACCAAGAGTGGAGCTGCTTGAATCATCCGTTTTTGTTCTCTCATCTAGATTTGAGGGTTTTGGCAGAGTGTTGGCTGAAGCGATGGCCTGTGGTTTGCCTGTGGTCAGTTTTGATTGTCCGAGCGGACCCGCTGAAATACTGCGTTCAGGCAAAGACGGTATGCTACTAAAAACAATTTCAGCCGCAGAACTTGCTGCTGCGCTCGATCAACTGCTTGAGAATCAATCGCTTCGTGAAGATCTCGGAGAACGCGCGAAGATGCGCGCGCGAGCCTTTCATCCACGAAAGGTCGCCGGGGAGTGGGAGGAGCTACTCAAGATGCTCGTCAATCAAGAGCGGGGAGATTCCTAAGAGCGATGTGCGGCATACTTGGCATTATCGGTGGTGAGGGAGGAGAGCGCGAGAGACGTGCTGAAATCACTTCTCTCGCCTCCATGCTCACTCATCGCGGTCCAGATTCTGCTGGAGAATGGATTGAACAAGATTCAGCACTTGCCTTCGGTCATCGACGGCTTTCAATTCTTGACCTCTCAACAGAAGGCCATCAACCAATGCACTCTGCAAGTGGGCGCTACGTCATTAGCTACAATGGCGAGGTATACAACTACCAAGGAATGGCAGAGGAGCTAGCCGCTTTAGGGCATAGTTTTCGTGGACATAGTGATACGGAGGTCTTGCTTGCAGGAGTAGAGCAATGGGGTCTTGGCGGAGTCTTAGCACGTGCAAATGGAATGTTTGCCATTGCGCTTTGGGATCGAGAGAAAAAAGAATTAAGCCTTGTTCGAGACCGAGTCGGTATCAAACCGCTTTTTTACGCCTGGGTTGCTGGGCGTTTTGTTTTTGCCTCCGAACTGAGAGTAATCACAAAAGCAGCACGCGCTGCACTAGAGATTGACCGCCGACAACTCGCCTTGATGTTACGCTACAACTACGTGCCTGCACCGTTTAGTATTTATCAGGGAGTGTATAAACTACTTCCAGGCACCGTGCTCAGTCTTTCTGGCGAAGCACTCAAGGCTCCGCCGTCTTCTTTTGATCCTTCAGTGAGTCCACAAGCCTATTGGTCTCTAGAAGATAGTGTTTCCCCTCACTCAGAGCCGGGTTTTCGCGGCACGTACCCAGAAGCAAAGGCTGAGGCCGCTCGTTTGCTCAAAGATGCGGTATCGATGAGAATGATTGCTGATGTACCGCTTGGAGCATTTCTCTCTGGTGGTATTGATTCCTCACTTGTTGTTGCCCTGATGCAAGAGCAAAGTAGCTCTCCTGTGCAGACCTTCTCTATTGGATTTAATGAATCAACCTATGACGAAGCGGTGTATGCAAAGGCAGTCGCAGCGCATCTAGGTACCACGCATACCGAACTCTACCTCAGCGCATCAGAGGCAGCCTCTGCGGTGCCCCTCCTTGGCAGTATGTATGATGAGCCTTTTGCCGATTCTTCTCAGCTTCCTACCTATCTTGTCTCCAAGCTAGCGCGGGAATCAGTTACGGTGAGTTTATCAGGAGATGGGGGAGATGAATTATTTTATGGCTATCGGCGCTATCCAGAGACTGAAGCGTTATGGCAAAAAATCTCCTGGTGCCCCTCGTCCATACGTAGACTTGTTGCCAGTCTCCTCTTTGCCTTGCCACTGTTTAGTCTCCAACGTCTCTATGACCAGCTATTGCGTCCCGGAGCGAAAGGGGAGAAGTATCGCAATCCATTTTTCATGGCTTATCAAATTGCGGTGGTGCTCTCCAGTCGGGAGGAGAAGGATCTCTATGATTTGTTCTTAAGCCATTGGTTGGCGAATGAGAAAATAATGCGGGAGCCCGTCAGCGAACTCTCCGTACTACCGAAGCATAAGGCATGGTCGCTTGGGCAAGACACATCCTCAACCATGATGCTTCTTGATGCCCTGACGTATCTCCCTGATGATATTCTATGCAAAGTAGATCGCGCCAGTATGGCCGTGTCTTTGGAAGCAAGAGTGCCGATAGTTGATTACCGCATGCTAGAGTTTGCCTTTAGTTTGCCAAACGAATTTCGATTCGCTCCGAATGCAAGCAAACGAATCTTGCGCGACATTTTATACGATTATGTGCCGAGGAAACTTATTGAACGTCCGAAGATGGGTTTTGGCGTTCCGATTGGTTCCTGGCTTCGAGGCGAGTTACGAGATTGGGCTGAGGATTTATTGTCTGAGGCTCGCCTTGAACGCGATGGATTGCTCAATGTGCGCTACGTCCGTCAGCTTTGGCAAGATCATCTCTCATCACATGCACATGCGCAAAACTGCCTTTGGAATGTATTGATGTTTCAAGCCTGGAAGCAGGCGCACTGGGATTAGGAAAGCGGAACTAGTTCTTGGTAGAGCGAGTGTAGTTTCTCTTGAAATGAGGCGAAGCTAAAGTTCTGTGAGGTGCTAAGCGCCTGCTTAGAGAATTCTTCTCGCAAGGAATCTGAACGCGCAAGCTCAGAGATGGCTTGTGCAAGTTCCTCGGGTGCATCGGGTGCCACCAGAAGACCATTTTGCTTATCCTGAACAAGCTCAGGGATACCACCCACTCGAGTGGCTATCACGGGTGTGCCCAGAGAAAGTGCCTCGATAATGCTTCGGGGTAAGGCGTCAGAATGTGAGGGAACCACGAGAACGTCAGCAGCCGCGATATGCGGTAAGGCGTTTGAAAGCGCGCCAAGGAACTGCACTTGGGTATCTAGTGAAAGTCGAGAGGCTTGAGCTTCAAGTGCCGAGCGTTCTGAGCCGTCTCCGAGAATAAAGGCTTGGAAATCGCATGAGACTAAGGTAAGCGCTTCGATTAAAGTGCCACAGCCCTTTTCTTGTTCTAGTCTTCCCGCAAAGCAGATGCGTAGTGAGGGAGAGGGTTCGACGCTAAATCGCCGCGCTTTTTCTTTCGTGCGATCCAGTGAAACACCGTTATAAATGGTGACCACGTCTTTTTCTCGAGAAGAAAACCGCAGCCGCTCAAGGACGGAAAGTCGAGCTGCTTGAGAAACGCTAATAATCTTATCGGCTAGTGGCGCAACTACTCGTAGTAGTCGAGGGAGCACGACGCCGGGCATGAGAAGAATCCCGCGTTCATGAAACACCAGTGGAACTTTTTTGTACTGAAAAAACTTGATGCATGCTGCGAGTAGTTGAGCACGGACCAGATGTGCATGAACAAGGGAGGGTTTTAGAGTGCGGAGTAAGAAGCAGTACTCAATAATTGGACGTAGTGAGTAGCGGCTTTTGGATGCGGAGAAATGAAGATGCGGACTGGAAATGGATTTATCCTTGCCTGAAGTTCTCAGTACAAACAGATGGTGTTCAAAAAGAGAGTCCTCCGCCTCAAGTAGGTCCGCAAGACCTTCCTGCGCGCCGCCTTGCTCTAGATGATCAATAAGATGAAGAACGATTCGCTTACTCACGAGTGCCTACCGCTGAGTGTTTTGCTGATATGTCTGAAACAAACGTTGATACTCCTCTGCAACTTCTGACCACTGATACTGCTCAGCGAGAGTCTTTGATGCCTCTCCGAAACCTCGCCGTTGCTCCTCGGAGCAAAGAAGCTGCTCGAGTTTTTCACCGAGTGCATCGGCATCTCCAATGGGGAAATAGTACCCATTCACGCCAGATTTGAGCAACAGTTCACTACCTGGGGTGGGGGAGAGTAGTAGAGGAAGTCCCGCGGCGAGAGCTTCAAGGCTCGCGACACTCATTCCCTCGTTTTCGGAGGGTAGAACAAAAATGTCTGATTGCGCGTATTCTTCTGGCATTTGTTCTCGAGAAACCATTCCGCGAAATTCCACCTGCTCGTTCAGCGA
>CAYGNZ010000295.1:0-2212 GCA_964351345.1 uncultured Bdellovibrionales bacterium
CGCCACGATACGCCGCCCTCTCAAACACCGTCACCCAGTTTCACGCATAGCTCAAAAAATCGTTGGCGACGGCCAGTTTCCCGATCTTCGCGTTCAAGGACCGGACCCTCTCTTCATCGACCTCGGCAGCCTGCGTTCTGCCGCCGCGCTCGAAGATGGCAGGCGCCCCCGAAAGCAGGGCGTTCTTCCACTGATGGATCATTGTCGGATGCACGCCGTATTCGACGGCCAGTTCCGACACCGTGCGCTCTCCCTTCACGGCTTCCAACGCAACACGAGCCTTGAAGCCCGCGTCATGGTTCCTGCGTTTCCTCATGTCCTGATCTCCTCGTTCTTGGAGACCAGCAGACGTCAGATCTTAGCTTCCGTCACTGTCCGATTCTCGGGGGGGAGCTCAATACTGGGCAGCCACGAGATGCTGAACACGAACCCCGTCTTGAGCAGCCTCTATGCCTTTGCCCAAACCCTCGGCATCAGCACGCCTGACGACTTCCTCATCGCGCTGGGCCTGGGCGCCATAGTGCTCATCATCGTCTCGGCCGCGTACCGCACGCTCACACACTACGCCATGAACCGCTACATCAGAATGCGCCGGCACAGCCTCGCCACGCGCCTACTCGAAACCTACTTCCGTCGGCCCTATGCCTTCTTTCTCGATCGCTACAGCGGCGACATGTCAAAGACCGTCCTCGCGGAAGTGGCCTAGGTGAACCTCACGCCCGCGTTCATCCGCCGCCGCATTGAACATCGGCCAAATCTGCTCAAGATCGTCGATAACATCGTCTGGCTGTTCTTCGACAAGATCCTGCGCATGGGCGTAGGGCTCATCGTCGGAGTTTGGATCGCGCGCTACCTCGGGCCAGAGCAATTTGGTCTGCTCAGTTTCGCGACCGCTTTCGTTGGTATATTCGGCGCAATCGCTAGTCTCGGCCTGCAAGGCGTTGTGGTGCGGGACATCGTGCGCGACCCCAGCAGCAAACAAGAAACGCTCGGCACGGCCGCGGTGCTTCAATTCATTGGCGGCCTGATTGCCTACGGCCTCATCCTCGGCACGATTTTTTGGCTGCGCCCCGACGACACACTAGCCAAGGCGCTGGTTGCCATCCTCGGCTCAATGATGCTGTTCAAGGCAAGCGAAGTGGTCGCTTATTGGTTCGAATCGCAAGTGTTATCGAAATACACTGTCTGGATCCAAAGCGGCAGTTTCCTCGCCTTCGCCGCCATCAAGGTGGGGCTCATCCTTAACAACGCCCCGCTCATTGCCTTCGCTTGGGCAACCATGGCCGAAGCCTTGATAGTGGCGTTATTGCTAGCCGTCATGCTCAGTTTGCGCGGCCCGCAATTGCACCACCTGTCCATCACTCTAGAGCGTGCGAAGAGTTTGTTAAAGGACAGCTGGCCACTTCTGCTCTCTGGTATTGCGATTGTGATCTACATGAAGATCGACCAGATCATGCTTGGGCAGATGGTGGGCGATGAAGCGGTGGGCATCTACAGCGCAGCCATGCGCATCAGCGAAGTCTGGTATTTCGCAATCGGCATTGTTATGGCCTCAGTTTTCCCTAATCTTGCAATGCATCACGCATTGAATAGCGCAATGATTACTCAGCGATGGGTACATGCGTATAGAGCAATGTTTTGGCTATCTATTACTGCCGCGTTTCTTCTAACGCTCGCGTCAAGTCCTCTAGTCGTCTTCCTGTATGGTGACGATTATCTTAGCGCAGGATCAGTTTTGTCAGTCCATGTATGGGCTGGTGTCAACGTTGCGATTGGCTCGGTTTGGAGTAAATGGTTGCTACTCGAAAATCGCTTAACAATTGGGCTCTATGGGCATTTGATTGGCGCAGCCACCAATGTTGCTTTGAATTTCATTCTGATACCCAAGCAAGGCGAGGTCGGCGCAGCGTTGGCAACCCTGATTAGTTATTGGTTATCTGCTCTGTTTGTATACAGTCTGCACAAACCAAGGGAAACTTTTAGCCTGATCTGTGAGGCGATATTTTATCGGAGGTTTCCATGCAACTGAGAGAGACTAGTGAGAGGCGACGTAATCTAAAATTTGATCAGTCATTAAGAAACCCTCTTTTTCTTCAGATGAACGTGGCCGTAGAAGAGGTAAAGAATTTCCTCTCGTCACTTCCTGTGGGTGGGCTTCATATTTATGATTTTGGCTGCGGATCTAAGCCATATGAAATATTTGCTGGAGAAA
>CAYGNZ010000295.1:2222-4938 GCA_964351345.1 uncultured Bdellovibrionales bacterium
CGACATTGATAAAAAGAACATAAAAGCTGATATATTTTCAAGCATTGACAATGTTCCGGTCGAAGACAAGAGTGCCGACATTGTTGTTTCATTCTATGTGCTTGAACATGTATATAATCCAATTGAGGTCGTCCGGGAGAAGTTTCGGGTATTAAGACCAGGGGGGCGATTGTTCATGCTTGTGCCGTTGTATTGGGAAGAGCATGAGCAGCCTTACGACTTTTGGCGTTATACGCAATTCTCTTTAAGAAAAATCCTAGAGGACGCAGGCTTCGTGGGTATAGAGATAAGGCCAATAAACGGTAATTGGGCAATTCTTGGGATGCATTTGGTTCGATTGCTGTATTCTCGACCTTATACAAGGGTTTTTGTTCCTCTGTTGAATTTTCTTTTTTTCAAGCTTGACCAAAAGTCATTAGCAAGGGCTCATAACGCTGGTAGGTTGGTGACAAACGTAATGACCTATGCAGTCTTTTGCGAAAAGCCAAATGAAGCTTGAGGCTTCTAGAGTTATCGAGAGGGTTAGCTCATGAATTCCATTAGTCTATATAAAAAGTTGTATAGAAGTATCAGACTGCGCCTTCCCTGTGAAAAGAGACGCCAATTAAGTCTCAAGCTTGAAAAAGAAGATCGTGAAAATAGAACAAGGTTAATTATCGACCGTATGTTTCCGGAAGGCACGCCTTATGTGATGAATGGACCTTTTCAGGGTATGAAATATATTGCGACGGCAAACGGAAGTCAGCTTTTGCCAAAGATTCTTGGTAGTTATGAAGAGCCAATTCATGAATGGATTAGAGAAAAGGTGCTTTGCGAGCATTATGAGACTATTATCGATGTAGGTTGCGCAGAGGGTTATTACGCCGTCGGGTTTGCGCTCGCATCTCCAAATTCAAAGATTATCGCATTTGACATCGACACAAGCGCTCTAGCCAATGCCAAGGAATTGGCGGTGATTAATAACGTAAATCATCGTATTGAGTTTTTGAAGAGCTTTGAAGCGTCTGTAATCAGTTCCGAGTTTGGAGCGAAAAAAGAGAAAAAAATACTCATATTCATGGATGTCGAGGGGGCTGAGCTGGGCCTACTCGACTCCAAGAAGAATATTTCACTCTTGAGTTGCGACATTTTAGTCGAGCTCCATGACTGTTTCATCCCAAATTTATCAGAGAGAGTCATTAGGTTCTTCTCAGAAACACATAAGATTGAGATTGTATTCGACTACCCGTGGCGAGAAGGTGAATATAAGAATTTTGAGTATTCTCTATCTGAAGAAGATTATGCATTTTGTCTAAATGAAGTGCGGCCCAAAGGTATGCGTTGGATGTTCGCAAAGAGAAATGAATAATTCTGAATTTACAATTCTATTTGCTGCAGATAAAGGCTACATCCCACATTTGGGGACTGCGCTTTATTCACTTCTTCGAAATAATACTGATATAAATATTCGAGTTGTTATATTCACTGGGGGTATCGATAGCGAAGATCGGGACAAATTGAGAACTATTGCTTGCGATTTTGGTGCTGCGCTTGAGTTTTTTGAGTTAAACGATAATTTTTTTGATGGGCTTGTGCTTAATCACCACTTCAAAAAATCAAATTACTATCGTCTTTTTGCGGCAGATCTTATCAAAAGCGCTTCTTGCTTATATCTGGATGCTGATATATTAGTGCTTGATTCAATTAAGGAACTAGTTGAAATCGACTTTAGTGACTACTATCTAGCTGCCGTAGAAGATCCCGGTTTTGATCGTCACGAAGAGCTCGGCATGAATGCCGCATCGAAATATTTTAACTCTGGCGTTATGTTGTTAAATCTTCACAAATGGCGTCGAAATAGTGTTAGGGAGAAGGTAATTTCACTTATAAAAGAAAAGCCAGCGTCTATTCGTTTTGTTGATCAGTGCGGGCTTAACGGTGTCGTTGATGGGCGATGGCTAGAGTTAGACCCAAAATTCAATTGCCAGTCCTCTATGTTAACGATTGAATCGCATGGGAATTCCAAGATGGGCCGTTTGCCTAGTATAGTGCATTTTACAGGAAGTGGTAAGCCTTGGCATATGAATAACAAGCATCCCTACAAGAATCTTTATTGGGAGTATAGAAATGAAACACCATATCGTTCATTCTTTTCGGATGATTTTAGTTTTAATGCTGTGATTCGATACGCAACCCCAAAAATTATTAAGGACATTATAAGAATTTTTATTGGAAGAAGCTCATAAAGAAGACTACTCGCACCGCTTCCGCAGCCTCTTGGCGGGTGGTGCTGGCTCCCGGCTCTGTTGCGCAAAGCCCGTGAGGGATTCATCTCGTGAATCCAGCGTGGTAGCTGGGCGGGACGAGCAGACCCGCACCCCCGGCTACAAGACCAGAAACTGGCCGGCCTATAGCGAAGCGCTCAAGCGCCGTAGCTCGTTGACGATCTGGTTCGATCCCGAGATGTATTGGGATGCTGCGCCGAGAGGCAGGCGTGGCTGAAAGCAGACCTACAGCGATACCGCCATCCAGACCTGCATGACGATGAAGGTTCTGTTCGGCATGGCGCTGCGCCAGACGACCGGCTTTGTCGCGAGCCTGCTGCGATTGATCGGTTTGAACTGGGCGGTTCCCGACTTCAGCACCCTCAGCCCTCGCCAGAAGACCTTGAAGGTCAACATCCCATATCGTGGCTCGCAAGGGCCGCTGCACGTGCTGATCCGTAACCGCCCGGTTG
>CAYGNZ010000296.1:0-4921 GCA_964351345.1 uncultured Bdellovibrionales bacterium
CGCTCATCTGGAGGAGATTTAGTATGTTTGAACGGATCGAGGGCACGGTTGAACTACATGCCAAGGACTTGGAAGTCGCCTACGGAAACACTCCCGCGCTACGCACCGAGCAGCTCAGAGTTTCTGGAAGAGTGATTGGTATCATCGGACATAACGGGTCTGGAAAATCAACGTTGATGAAAACCATGCTTGAGCTACTGCAGCCTAAACGTGGAACGATAGAAGCTCATTGGAAAAGTGAAACGCAAGAGTATCGACTTGTTCCGGAGCAGCACATGGCGTTCTCTCCAGAAAACGGAGCCGTGTTTGAGGACCTTCCGGTAGAAAGCTATCTTCGACTTTGGTGCAGAATTAAGCACAACGATGGAAACTACTATCGTAAAGAAGGAAGCGAGACGATTGAACGTTTGAGCGTCTCGCCACTATTTCGCAAAATGGGCCGTGAACTCTCCAAGGGTCAGCGGCGAAGAGTAATGGCGGCAGTTGGTTTTCTAATCAACCCCAAACTATTTCTCTTCGATGAGCCCTTTGACGGACTCGACATCATGCAGAGCGCGGAGCTTGCAAGTGTGATGCTTGAAGAATCTCGACGAATGTCCATGCTTGTTTCTTCGCACAGAATGGATGTGGTTGAACGTATCGCTGATACGATTCTTGTGCTCCGAGATGGTGAAGTGTATACCGTCGGCGAAGTTGATGACGTGTGCAGGAATCTTTGCGGCGGAAGCATATTGATTAGTAGAAGGGATCATCATCGTCTCTCAATGAGCAGTCTTGTAGACTCGCTCAAACAAGAATTCACTACGTGCCTGGTCAATCAGATTGGGCACCAAGTAATTGTAACCGGGAACGACGCGAAACTAGACAGCCTGGGTGCTTTTTTTCATCAGCAGCGCATTGAGGATGTGCAGCTTGATTCTGTGCGCCCTTCCCTGCTTGATGCAATGCGCTACCATCTAAACAAAATACATTAAAATCATAGACTCTCGCTTGGAATTCCTGCGAGGCTTTGCTCAATCCCTTGCCGCAAGCTAGTCTAGCGAGCATGCCTGGTCTCACTCCACATTCTACTCCTGTCGCTCTAAGCATCGCGGGCTCTGACCCTTCTGGTGGTGCCGGCCTTCAGGCGGACCTGAAGGTCTTTCATCAGTTTGGTGTCTACGGCATGAGTGTGATCAGTCTCTTAACGGTGCAAAACACCAGAGAAGTAGCACGAGTGGAAGTCGTTGCAGATGACTTGTTTCGAGAACAGTTGCTGGCCGTTGTTGAGGATATTCCACCCCATGCGGCAAAAACGGGAGCACTCGGTAGTGCCTCCATTGTGCGCATCGTTGCAAGCAGTGTTGAGGAATATGACTTTCCACTAGTCGTTGACCCCGCTGCCGTCAGCACGCACGGGGCGAGGCTCATTGCTGAAGATGCAGTGGATGCGCTACGCTCTGAGCTAATTCCACAAACCTATCTAATCACCCCAAACCTTGAGGAAGCTGCACTACTGACTAATCAGCCCGTGTCCAACCGGGAGCAGATGCAGGCAGCGGCCAAAGCACTAAGAGACATGGGAGCAAAAAACGTCTTGGTGAAAGGAGGACACCTCCAAGATACCGCGCTTGACCTCCTGCTTAGTGAAGACGATCAAATCTCGGAATTCCCGATGCCGAGGATTGATACCCCGCACACGCACGGCACTGGCTGCGCACTATCGGCGGCAATTACCGCCCTCCTCGCTTCTGGCCACAACATCCACGACGCAGTCGCCCAGGCAAAGGCCTTTATTCACGAGGCAATACGAACGGCCCCAGGGCTTGGTTCGGGCCACGGACCAACAAATCTATTCGCTAAACGCTAAGCTCTTCTTCTGCTTGTAGCCAGTGTTGTTCCTCGCAACCAGTAGGGCAACCTTCTTCTTCCCAAATCTCATACGCTCTTTTTGCGATATCCTCAGAACTAGGAGTGGTATCCGATTTTTTACCGCCACCGCTTGCGACTTTCTCCAACACGATCTCTTTTCGCAGTGGCTTCTCTACTGACACGTCTGGCAAGGTCTGGGTTTTCGTTCTACTACGGGCAGCCACTCGAGGGCTTTTGGTAGTACGGCTTTTTGTTTCTTTCTCTCGGGCGGGCATGGCTTTTAAGGGGTCTAGGGTGCGTTAAAATTAGCCTCTTCACAATAGCAATAATGTGGCCCGATGTGAACACGACGTGGCTGAAAACTCTGTTAAATTTTCAGGACACATGAGCGTAAACAGCTTGGAATTCCTGACTGCTTTGCATCGGTGAAGTTTGACAATTTACCTGTAATGCTAGAGAACTGTCTGTTTCAAGGCAGAGTCTGCGAACTCATCATCCCCTACTCCCGTACCTCCATGATTAATTTTAATGCCCCTATAAGTTCATGGCTAAACCCAACAAAATTCTAAAGTTCGGCGGCAAATCTCTTAGCGCACCTGAAGCGTATCAGCGCGTGTTGGAGATCGTTCGAGCGGAGCGGAGCACTGGTAATCAGGTCACAATCGTTGCTTCCGCACTTTCCCAGGGAACCAACACCTTGCAGCTTATGTGCGAGGCCGCGCTCGGCGCTGAGCAAGATTGGCAAGCGTTGCTCGAGAAATTCGCAGAAAATCATAGAGAAATAGTTCGTTCAAACTTTTCCAATCTCGAGTCGGAAAATTTGCAGTCAATGATTGAAAGGCACGCTGAAGAGATTTCAACGATACTTCGCGACGTCTCAGCAAACAAAGAACTCACTGCCGCAACCCTTGATCAAGTTCTCGCCTATGGTGAGCTGCTCTCGGCGCAAATTCTAAGTGCTTACCTCTCTGGTCATTTACCAGATGTTCGCTTCAAAGATTCTCGTGAACTCATCCGCAGTGACTCACAATTTGGTAATGCGGTGATTGATGTCGAAATTTCGTCAGCTCAAATCCAGTCATTCTTTGATTCAAGCGAAGGCACCTTCATCATCACAGGCTTTATTGCCTCCACAGAGAACGGGGAAACCACGACGCTCGGGCGCGGAGCTTCAGACTATACTGCCTCCTTCATTGGTTCGGTTCTGGGCGTTGAAGAAATTCAGATTTGGACAAATGTCGATGGACTCATGACCGCCGACCCGGCACGAGTTCGTAAAGCATTCACCATCCCCTCCCTTCGCTACGAAGATGCAATGGAGATGACACACTTTGGTGGAGGAGTAGTATTCCCTCCAGCGCTTCAACCCGCCTTTGATGCAGGCATTCCTATACGGGTGAAAAATAGCAATCGGCCTGATGCGCTGGGCACCATCATTGAATCATCGCCTCCAGCAAGCGATGAATCTATCATCGGCATCACCTCGGCCAGAGACATCTCCCTGTTCTGCCTAGAAGGTAGTGGCATGGCGGGAGTTGCCGGAGTTGCGAAACGACTCTTTGATGCACTCTCGCGAGAAGGAATTAGTGTTGTGCTGATCTCGCAGGCGTCGTCAGAACAGTCGATTTGTTTTGCGGTGCATAGCGACTCAACCGAACTCGCCTCTGATGCCGTGAATAAAGAATTCGCGAAAGAAATTTCATCGAGAAAAATTCATCCCCTCAAACATGAGCCCGATCGAGTCATCGTCGCCGTTGTTGGCTCAAACATGAAGAACACTCCGGGGATTGCCGCTCGCGCCTTCCAAGCGTTGGGACAAAACGGCATTAACGTCGGTGCGATCGCGCAAGGCTCCTCCGAATACAACATCTCCATCGTGGTCCACCGTGACGATGAAGCGAAGTCGTTAAACGCACTTCATGATGCCTTCTTTCTTTCTGAACGGAAGACTATCCATCTCTTTTTTGTTGGCACAGGTAATGTAGGCTCAAAGCTTCTTGAGCAAATCGAAGAACATGCGGCTTCGCTTTATGAGCATATGCTCGAAATAAAGCTCGTTGCTGCCGCAAACAGCCGACGAATGCGCTTTGAGGTTGAGGGCATGACTCCTCGAGCGGCACAAGAGCTTACGGACGCCGACGAAAAATTTAGTCTTGAAACCTTCGTCGATCGAATGAAGAAGCTAAATTTGCCCAATTGTATTTTCATCGACTGCACGGCGAGTGATTTTGTAGCTGAAAAATATCAGCAAATACTTGCGGCAAGTATTTCGATTGCCACGCCAAACAAACGAGCAAATTCGGCAGACTTCGCAAGCTACCTCACTCTCAAAAAGACCGCAGAAAAAGCCAATGTGAAGTATTTTTACGAAACCACGGTCGGAGCGGGACTGCCGGTTATTGGTACGCTTAATGATTTAATTCTCAGCGGTGACTCAATAGTTCGTATTGAGGCAGTGCTCTCAGGAACGCTTAGCTATATTTTCAATTCCTTTACCGCCGCCCGCACGTTTAGCGATGTGGTCAAGGAAGCCAAAGCGAAAGGCTATACTGAACCAGATCCACGTGACGATTTAAGCGGCACCGATGTCGCTCGAAAATTACTCGTTCTCGCTCGTGAAACAGGAATTCCTTTGGAACTGAGTGATGTAGAAGTTGAAACTCTCATTCCTGAGATATGTGCTGACGTTGCGACAGCGGAAGAGTTTTTAGAGACACTTCCGCAAGCCGACGACGAGTTTGCTTCACGAATCGAATCTGCCGAGGCTGCGAAACAACGCTTGCGATATATTGGCGTATTAGAGAACGGGAAAGCGCGAGTTTCGCTTGAAGCCGTTGGCGAGGATCATCCCTTCTATTCACTCTCTGGAAGCGACAACATCATCTCGTTTGTCACGAAACGCTACCTTGATCGCCCCTTAGTCGTAAAAGGCCCAGGCGCAGGCAATGATGTCACCGCAGCAGGCGTATTTGCAGACATTATACGAATCGCCAGCTATCTCTCATAGAAGACGCGTAGAATGGTTATTACTCTTATCGGATTGTCAGGTTGTGGAAAATCCCATCTCGCC
>CAYGNZ010000297.1:0-4916 GCA_964351345.1 uncultured Bdellovibrionales bacterium
TGTGAAGTACGTGGTATCAGGAAACAAGGGTTCAATTGAGAGAAAAAGTGGCTGTCCAGGAGTTGCGTCGAATTCTTTTTTCAAAAAAGACTGATCGATTAAGCCACACACATCACCCCATTCGATCTTGAATGTCATGTTTTGCTGATGTCCTTCTGGTGGAAGCGTGTTCTTTACGTCAGCCTTTTTACTCTGAGGAGTCACCGTGGCCTGTTGGAGAGCGGCAAGCTCGGCCCGTAGGCGCTCTTCGCGCTGTTTTGCATCGAGCTTTAATTGCTCAATTTGTTTCTGTAGCATTTGCTGCTCAAGCGAGGTTGAGGATTTTAATTGGGCGATTTCATCCTCATAGAGATCGGAAAGATTGTTTTTTTCCTCTTCTAAACGTTTTTGCTCTTCAAGCACCGCTTGTTCTATGCGCTGTTCGTATTCTTGCTTCAAACGCTCCTTTTCAGCTTTGACCTTATTTTTCATCTCGTCGATGTAGGCAGCATCGCGCAGGCTTAGAAGCTCTCGCGGTGGGATCACTTCTTCAAGGCTAGTCTCTTCGGTCTTCTCTTCAACTCCTTGCTCACTGGGGGCAGCATCTGTTGGTGCAGCATCGGATGTTCGCTCCACACTATCAGGATCAGTTGTGTCGCTTGCGGTATCGAGCGGCACAGGTGGTTCTGGTGTGCGTTTTGTTAAAGACGGTGGTTCTAACAAGGGGCGTCTTGGCTTTTTTTCTTCGACGACCACCGCTTCCTCAAGAGCGGCCTGTAGCTCGCTTGGGATCTGGTCAGCAAGAGGGTCATTAATTTCATCCGCTAAAGGGTCGAGCTCGACCGAATTCTGAGCAGCTTCAGCGAGCGGTGAACCCGGCTCGGTTAGTGCGGCGACAATTTCCGGACTTGGTGAAGGCGGGTCTTCGCCTTGTGCTTGATTTTGCACGGCTGAGTTTTCCAGTACTTCTTCTTCACCTGAGGACTGCTCATAGATCAGTACCCAGGCGAGAATTAAGACCACCGCCACTTTAAGGATAAAAGTATATTCGCTTTGCTCGCTCACGAGTAAAACCCAGGAAATCGATCGTAAATGGTTTGTCTTCGAGTACTTCTATCGTCATCATGACTCAAATACTTGCGTGCCGCGACTGACTCATTTGAATTTTACTCGATTTTTTCTTCACTGAGTAGCAAAGCGTCTTATTGTGCGAAGTAATTCTGCCCGCTAGTCTCCCTGCATGAAAGAAATTACGGAACTCCAGCAAAACATCGACCTAATTTCCTTTGGAGAAAGGAGGATTTTCCTCTGTGGTACTGCTCATGTCAGTAAGTCCAGTGCCGAGCTTGTGCGTGAAGCGGTAGAGACGCATGCACCCGATGTGATTTGTGTAGAATTATGTGAACCTCGATTGTCCTCTTTAAGAAATCCCGAGCTTTGGCGAGAAACGGATATCTTCGAAGTCGTCAAATCTGGCCGAGCCTATGTGCTACTGGCGCAGCTCATTCTCTCTTCATTTCAAAAGCGCCTCGCGGAACAATTCGGTGTTCGACCCGGTGAGGAGATGCGCGAGGCGATTCGCCTTGCTGAGGAGAAAGGAATTCGGCTTGAAGTCGTTGACCGAGAAATTCGCATCACCTTGAAGCGTGCGTGGGCCGAGGCAAGCTTTTGGTCTTTGCTCAAATTGAGTTCCGGGCTCTTCGCCTCGCTGTTTACCCAAGAAGAAATATCCGAGCAAGAAATTGAGGCGCTCAAGTCAGGGGATACCTTGAGTGCGATGATGGCTGAGTTCTCTGATTATTTGCCCGAGGTCAAGGACGTGCTCATCGATGAACGCGATCGCTACATGGCGGCAAAGATATATGCCTCAGGGGGGGAGCGAGTACTCGCGGTAGTCGGTGCAGGTCATGTGCCTGGAATTCAAAGAACGCTTGGCGCGGATGTTGATCTCGCCAGTCTTGAGGAGCTACCGCCGCCGCGAGCATGGGTCAAGACAATAGCCTGGGGAGTGCCTGCACTAATTCTCGGAATGTTTGTCTACGGATTTATCTATTCTGGTGCAGAAACAAGTTTAGAGATGCTTGGTGTTTGGTTCCTTGCAAATGGAACGCTTTCAGCGCTTGGAGCGCTTCTCGCTCTTGCGCATCCACTGACGATTCTAACCGCGTTTCTTGCGGCACCTATCACCTCGCTCAATCCAACAATCGCTGCTGGCTGGGTATGTGGACTTGTTGAGGCATTGCTGCGAAAGCCGCGGGTAAAAGATCTAGAAAGTCTCGCCGATGATGTCTCAAGTGTTCGCGGATTTTGGAGCAATCGAGTGAGTAAAGTTTTGCTCGTGATTATTCTTGCAAATCTCGGTAGCGTTGCAGGAACGCTCCTTGGATCTTTTAAAGTCGCCTCACTCTTACCTTAATTTGCCTTATGGGAATTGAAGACTTCGATGTTGATCTAGACTCCTACACCGACTCTGTTCTGGTATTGGGTACGAGCGAAGAATCGAACAGGGCGATCGGAGACTTGCTCGAGAGGCGCAGCTATAGTTGGCAATCCGCGACAAGTATCGAGCAGGCGAAGGAGAAAGCTGCCACCACGCTCTTTGACTTACTGGTGGTTGATGCCCAATCAGGAGAACAAGATGCGCATGAGCTTGTCTCCACCTTGCGAGCCGAGAGTAGTCTCTCGCGTTCTCCTATCCTCCTGATCCATCCCGACGCAGGGAACTTGCAACGAGGTCAGGAATCCGTATTTGGCGATCGAATTACCGTGCTTCCCGCACCACTTGAACCCTCGGCATTTCTTGTGAAAGTCTCGATGCGACTTCGACTGGGGAAAATAAAAACTGAGCAGGCGGGATTTGAAGCGGAGCTAGCCTCACAAAACGCCCAGTTACGAGATCTTAACAACCGTTTTAAAGCGGAACTTAAAAGTGCTCGAGATTTGCAGCAGTCACTGTTCCCGAAAACTCTTCCGTCCGCACCGAAGAGTAGTTTCGCAGCAGCGTGCGTGCCGCTCGAAGCCGTCGGAGGTGATCTCTATGATGTGTGGAAGATTGACCGAGGGGTCTACGGACTGTTCCTTGGTGATGTGACCGGACATGGCCTCACGGCAGCCTTTATTGGTGCGATGACAAAAATGGCTCTTGCGTACGCACCGCAACAATCACCCAACGAAATGTTGGCAAACGTAAACGACGGGCTTTGTAATCGCATTCCGGAGGGGACCTTTGTTACCGCGGCGGCAGCGATATTCAAGCCGATGGAAGCAACAGTTGAAGTTGCTCGAGCGGGTCATCCTCCACCCTATCTTTGGCGAGCGGCGACCGGGGAAGTAGAGCAACTAGAGCCCAGAGGTTTACCACTCGGTGTAACCGAGGGCATGCCGTATGAACTCCAAGAGTACAAGCTCGAAAGCGGCGATAAGTTTCTGATGATTACAGACGGCCTCACCGAAACCGTTGATATGAATGGAACGATGTTGGGTGTCGATGGAGTCGGAAAACTTTTCTCAGAAGCTGCTGCTGCGGGTAAGTCTATCTCAGAATGCATCGCCGAGATTCTTGAGACGCAGACGAAATTCTCCGGTGGAAGATTATTAAAAGACGATAATACTTTGGTTGGCTTCGAATATAACGAAGGCAAGTAAGGTTTCGGGAAACGAACATGTTTCGACGCGAGACTACTCCGGGCTTTACTTTCGAGCGATCTGAGAGAACAAGCGGAGAATGATGACCTGCAATGTTTAATCCACACCCTCCCCTCACTGGAGTACCGGCAACGTTGTTGCTACTCATTCTTGCGGCGGAAGGTCTTTCATTTTTTTGGAAAGCAAAGGAAGCGAGGTCATTTGCCACTATTCTTCTCTACGTGTTGTGTCTTCTTGCCCCTCTGACGTACTACACAGGCTATTTTGCCGCCGAGCACGCAAGTCGCGGATTTAGCGTGCCTGAGGAGAAAATTGCTGAACATCAAGCATATGCTAAATTCTTCCTGATTTCCCTCGTGCCTTGCCTCACCCTCTCTATACTGCAAAGAAGCCGAGAGGAGGAATCGCGTATCATAAGGGCGCTCTACTTGATTTTTGTCCTCCTCAGCGCAGGCCTCTGTCTCCTCGTGAGTTCCCATGGTGGAGCACTTGTGTTTGATTTTGGCGCAGGGGTAAAGCTCATTGAGCTTTGACATAGCTCTGTTTCGCCTCTAACGTAACTTCTAAGCCTGGTAGCTTGTTTTGTGACGCACGGGTGCGAAGTAAATGATTTTTTATTAGCGTTTTTCGCTATAGTGCATTTTTAACAAGAGAGAAGAGTACGCGGTGACGAACGAAGCTTTAGCGAAAGAGATAGGCAAATATGTAAACGGAGCGGTGCTTGTCGTTGATGACGACGAATCGTTTCGTGTAGAGCTCGACGGGCTTCTTCGTGGGTATGGACTTGCTACAATTCTGCTCGACAGTGGGTCGCATTGTATTAAGTTCGTGCAGAATCAACCTTGGAATTGGTCTCCTGCATTACTCGTTACTGACATCGTGATGGACGGTATGGGTGGCTACCAATTGATGCGACTGATGCAGGAACAGTATCCAAACAAAAATATTCCAATAATCGTCATTTCACGTCTGACAACGATGCTGGATATCGCAGAGGCAGAGACTGCGGGGGCCACTGCCTACATCAAGAAGCCGCTGAAAGAAAAGGCGTTGAAAGAAGCTTTAGTAAAGATTTTTCATCCTTCCCAAAAAAAGCTGAGAGGAATGCTCTTGGTTGATCCGAAATAGTGTCGCTGCTGAGAAGAAATTAGGTTAGTGACGCACCCACGCCATCTAAGAATTCGCCTTCGTAGTTTGAAAGCTCTTTGGTACACTTCGTTGCTTTTCCTGGCGCCATAGTGGGGCGGCGAGCCCATTTTTCTTGAGGCTCCAGCGTGCCAGGTTAAACAAGA
>CAYGNZ010000298.1:0-4913 GCA_964351345.1 uncultured Bdellovibrionales bacterium
CATGAGTGAGGGAGAATCTAGGGTGCTAGTTTCTCTTTGAGAAAGGGTTCGAGCTTAGCCGCCCATTCCGAGGTGAGCTTGGCATTGGGGTGTCCATCATTCGGTAGTCGAAATTGAGCATCGTCATAACGTGGTTCATGGAGTTCGAAGAATTCGATACCGTGTTCTCGTAAGAACGGTTTGTATTCCAAGGATCCTTCGTCGTAGAGTAGCACAATAAACTCGCCTTCGGCTTCTTTCGAAAGTTCGGAGAATTGAATCAGTAAAGATTGTGTGATCTCTCGTGAATGTTGTTCTCGGTCACGATCTCGAAGCGCGACGTAGACATCCTCAACCAAGTGCACCAGAGCAAAGTTGTGCCGAAAGGGGAGCTCCGCATAATAACTCTCCGTGGGAATCCTTTGGCAACTGCGATCGAGTGCATTAAGTGTGCAGCGAGGAGCATTCACATTCCCCTTGCTAGAGTTTTTCGCTGAAGCGCGCAAATACGCGGACTGGCCAACATTACGAGGTTCATGAAACGCCGGAAATACGTAGAGAACAAGCTTCGCGCGTAAACCCTCCTTCACACGTTTTTCAAAATCCAGCACGGACTGAAGCGTGCCGAAACCAGGTACGGCAAGGTTCATTATACGAAATTCTGGAAAATTTTCCTGGAGCTTCCATGCTAGAGTTTCAAAGTCATTAAGCCCGAAACCAAAGGTAACACTACAGCCATACAGCAATACATTGTCCTTATAATCTAGTTCGGCCTTGGAGCTGCTTGCTCGTAGCCCGGGCTCAAGAATTGTTTCGGTGCGAACAACCCCGTCCTTGCCCATCAATTTGTGCATGCCGGGTTTGCTGGTCCAACCAAGCAAGGCATCGCTCATATAAAGCGTCGAAATAGAATCATCGTTGGTGGCTGGTTTGAAGCCGAGAATGCGCACGGCGCCCTCAAGGAGCAGAAGGGTGAGCACGAGAACCAGTAGTCGAGAGAATATGGCGAAGAATGTAGCGCGAAGATTCAATCGTTCTACCTCGAAGCTGCTCCGTCAACGAGAGCCCGTTAATGAGACCATGGATGGGCGAGCACTCACTGCTTTTGATTAATCCGTGCAAGCCTTGTAAAGAATGGAGGACTTAAACGATTTTGTCTATCTAAACTCAAGTGATGGATCTTTTTGAAACCCTAAATAATTATTGCGAGCGTTCTTCAGCCGCGTTACTCGCAGAGCCCGTGAATCTTCTTAGTAATGCAGCATTCTTGTTTGCTGCCTGGTACGCGTATCGCTATGCGGCTAGGGTTAATGTTCATCGACGGCTCTCAATTGCTTGGCTCTGCTTTTGGCTAGTTGTGGTTGGAATTGGTTCAGCACTGTTTCACTCATTTGCAACACGTTGGGCAATGCTTGCTGATGTGATTCCCATCCAAATATTTATCCTAAGTTTTTTTGGTCTCTGGTTGGCAAAGGCGCTCAATCAATCCCTGCTTGTGAGTGTAACTGGTGTTGTCGCACTTTATTGTGTGACGGGATGGCTGTCAGAGGCTCTCCGTGGTGTTCCCATGAACGGTTCAGAGGGATACGTTGGGACCATCCTTGCTCTTTATCTTCTCGCGGTAGAGTTTTGGATACGTAAGAAGGATGCGACTTTACTGCTCGCCGCAGTAGTCCTCACGGCATCGCTGCTTGCGAGAACGATTGATCAACAAATGTGTGCGCAGTTTCCAATCGGCACACATTTTATTTGGCACTTGCTGAACGCGTATGTTTGTTTTCTCGTGATAAGCACGTACGCCCGAGCGGTCGGCCTGGGTAATGCGAAAAACGCAGCAGTGACCAGCTAAGCGTTACGCCCAGTAATCTCAGATTGCAGAAAGGAGAAACCGAATTAGCTTAGGAAGCAGTTTGGTCTATTTTTGCTGAAGCGTGGCGCTGAACTGAAGCCTTCACTTCTTGTATTCCGGCCTGTCGAGAGTCCCAACCATCGGTCGTGACATCCACTCCCTCAAGTTGTTTATAGGTGGCAAAAAAATGCTCCACTTCACGCAAGAAGTGATGAGGGACATCATCGAGTTCCAGAATATCACCAAAGAGCGGATCATGATGAGGCACACAAAGGAGTTTAAAGTCATTCTTGCCATTGTCTTGCATGCGAAAGATGCCGACCACTCGAGCCTCAATCAAACAACCAGGAAAAGTCGGCTCGTTCACCATCACAAGTGCATCGAGAGGGTCGTTGTCCTCAGCTAAGGTCTGGGGGACGAGCCCGTAGTCGCCGGGATAGAAGCTAGATGAGTACAGGTAGCGGTCGAGTTTAAATACACCAAGGTTTTTATCGAGCTCAAATTTATTTCGCCGACCTTTTGGTATCTCTACAATAACGTTTACCACCGAAGGAATATTAGTCCCAGGTGGAATCTTATCATAATCAACATTAGGCATTTTGATGTTCACCTTACTAGGAGAGAATAATTGTCTTTCATCGCTGGCAGAGCGTGCTCTCGGCGTATCGAGCGAGGAGAGGCAGTTCGTTCAGGATGCATTGCCCCGCTTGAAAGTAGAGCAAAAAGAATATGCGTGAAACGGATTTCTAGCACAAAATTTTGGATTTAAGCTATGCGATTTTGAGTAATTTAAGCCAAGGAACAGAAGAAAATTAGCGAAATGCATGTTTTTTCGAAAGGAATTGCTTGGAGCTCAGTGTCATCGCTTGTGAGAGTTCGATTAGGAGGATCCCTGGTGAATCTCAGGGCTCGTGAGGCCTTCATTAATTGCGCCGAGGAAGCTCTCACCGTATTTTTCGAGCTTTTGTTCTCCCACCCCGGAGACCATTCTTAACTCGCCCAGAGAACGAGGTCGTTGCACTGACATTTCCACCAGTGTCTTGTCATGGAAGATGACGTAGGGAGGGACCTTGAGTTCCTTCGCCAGGCTAAGACGAATTGCCCGGAGTCGTTCGAAAAGTTCTTTTGCCTCGGGCGTAAGACTTTCTGTGGAGGAATTGCGCGGACTTTTCTTTTTTGAGCGAAGCTGGGCAGTGAGTGGATCTCGTCGAAGCTTCACTGCTTGCTCGCCTTTTAAAATGGAGCGACACTCTTCGGAAAGTTTGATGCTGCCAAAGCCCTCAACATCGACCACAAGGGTTCCCGAAGCGGTAAGCTGACGAATGATGCTCATCCATGCACTGCGGCTGAGATCGCTTCCTACACCAAATGCGGCAAGTTGATGATGTCCGAAGCTGATGATGCGTTCATTTTCAACCCCAAGCAAGACATCACAGAGGTAGTTGGCACCAAATCGCTTACCTGTTCGGTAAATTACTGAGAGAAGTTGCTGCACAGGTATGCTGGCATCCCAGGTCTCTACCGGTTCAAGGCAATTGTCGCAGTTTTCACAATGCTGTACGGACGTATCGCCAAAATACTCAAGGAGCACTTTGCGTCGACAATTTGTGGTTTCGGTGTACCCGAGAAGTGAATTAAATTTGTGAAGATCGACTCGCTGTCGATCGCCATCTTGTGAGCCACTAAAAATTAGCTGTCGCATGGAGGCGATATCAGAGAGACCGTAGACCATCCAGGCATCTGCGGCGAGGCCGTCTCTGCCTGCTCTGCCGGTTTCTTGATAGTAGGCTTCAACACTTTTCGGTAAGTCGAGATGGGCAACAAATCTCACGTTTGACTTATCAATCCCCATGCCGAACGCGATTGTCGCAACCATCACCACGCCCTCTTCCTCACTGAACTGCTGTTGATTGCGTTGACGAATCTCACTGGAAAGCCCTGCATGAAAAGGAAGGGCATTAAGGCCTCGCTCTTGTAACCAGGCGGCGGTCGATTCTACGCTTTTTCGTGATAAACAATAGACAATACCGGCCTCATCAGCGTGGGCACTTTGAATAAACTCCAATAGCTGTTTACGAGGATTGTTTTTGATTCCGACTCGGTAACAAATGTTTGGACGATCAAAACCGCTGATGAACTGAGCGGCCTTGCTCAGTCCTAGTCGCTGTACTATTTCGCTTCGAGTGGGGGTATCGGCCGTTGCGGTGAGAGCGATTCGTGGAACTTCTGGGTGCTGATCGAACACCTGGCTCAAGGCGGCATATTCAGGTCGAAAATCGTGACCCCACTGGGAAACGCAGTGTGCCTCATCAATCGCAAACAGGGCGATAGTGAGTTGGTCAAGCCAGCGCAGTGTTTCTGATTGTAGTAAGCGCTCTGGGGAGAGGTAGAGTAAATCAAGCTCGTCTTGGCAAGCCGCTCTAATAATCTCGCCTTCTTGCTCCCGAGTTAGCGTAGAGTTGAGAAACGCGGCGCGCACTCCTTGTGCCTTTAGCGATGCAACTTGGTCCTGCATCAATGCGATCAGCGGAGATACGACAATGCCAACGCCCTGACGCAGTATGGCCGGGATTTGATAGCAGAGAGACTTACCACCACCAGTTGGCATCAGCACCAATGCGCTGTTGCCCTTGGTGAGGCAATCAATTATCTGCCGTTGTTCCCCCCGGAACTCAGGATAACCGTAGATTTTACTAAGAACTTCTTGTGCATCCATAACAGGCGACCGCTCAGGGTTTCGTTGAAATCGGAGTGCTAGTAATCGTCTATAATTCCATTTTGGTGTCGAAGCCTCAAACGGAACTTCACTCTATTGCGAGCAACTGCAATCCAGAGTGGCGTAGGCCGTTAAAAAAGTAGTTCTTGGAAGCTCTGAGTAGTTCAGAATGGAAGTAAGAAAAACCGGTTGGCGTGCAGGCGAACCGGTGTAGGGAAAGAAGGAATGGAAAACTAGGCGCGGGCCGAAGAGGAGCAGTGGTTAGACTCTTTCTCTTCGAGCAGCATCTCGCGGCGGCTAGGCAGCGCAGAGACTCGCGGCGCTTCGTTTTTCCAGGATCTCGTTGATTTCTTCAGCGCTTGCGGCACG
>CAYGNZ010000299.1:0-4908 GCA_964351345.1 uncultured Bdellovibrionales bacterium
AGGAGCAAAATCCTTGGCATGACTTTTTGCGACAAAGCGCAAAAATCATGAGGGGTAGATGCAATCGACACTACGTACGAACGAAGCATCTAGCAGCAGGAAGCCTGCGTGGCGTCTAAACGCCCCCGAACGGGGAGGGGGCATATAAGGAGCAGAATCCTTGGCATGACTTTTTGCGCCAAAGCGCAAAAATCATGACAAGGATTATGCCGGAGGCGAGACTCGAACTCGCACAGAGTTGCCCCTACTGGATTTTGAGTCCAGCGCGTCTACCAATTCCACCACTCCGGCATAAGGGGCTCAGAATTACCTGAGTATTTCTCTCAGAGCAAGCGTTCGGCGAAGCTCGGCTGAATACGAATTCTACAAAATTTCATCGGTTTTGTGGCCAAGTTCAGCGTTTAGGGGAGTCTCGTGACGAAGTTTTTACATTTTTATGTCCGGCTGTTTTGGCCCTGCTGCATCTTAATTTCAAAGCAGTAAGGATTCAGCGATTGCTGGAGGACTTGCCAACGGCTGAATTGGAAAGCCGCTTAATAACCGGGCTTTCTACGAGAAAAACTGATGAGAAATTCAACGGATACTATGAAATCTCAAACCATTCAAACCACCCTCGGTGATTTAATCACTGCTATTTCTGATGCAGCGAGCGAATCAACCTCAAACGAAGAAGAAATCTACATGGTCACCCAAGTTGTGCTTCAAGACTTACTTGAGCATCGGAAAGACTAAACGACCAAAGTCTGAAACGGTTTTTTTTCCTGCGGTTCCATAAAGGTTTGAATAAGAGAAAAGTGTCACTCCGTCTGCTTTTTGTTGCATCACGGTTTTACCTTGCTGCACCAGCAGCGGAGTGTTTCTTTTCATCAACCACGCTCCAAGTCCAATAATCACCTGACCGTCTTTCGCCACATTTCGCGCATGCGCCGAGTATTCCCGAACGAGCTTCGTGTCTGTAGTGTAACTCATCGGTAGAACCGTCTGGAGCAGCCCTCCTCGTACCCACTCACCCCAGTCTTGATACGCTTCATTGTACGAACGATGTGGGGAGGCAACGACTGCTGCCGAGAGCTCTAAATGAGGAGCCACTTGGTTAAGCATCTCCTTGATTTGAAAAACAAGCAGCGTAACTTGAGCGCGTTTCCAGGTCTTCCACGATTTGCTGTGGCGCAGTTTCTCAATCATGTTCGGTGTCATTTCCGGCTTCTCGCGGCCGGTGAATTCAAAAAAACGACCGAGCGACTCCTCTGAAAATCCAAACGAGGGGCGCTTGCCCCCACCGGATTTTCCCTTTTGCCGCATTGAAATGGGGAAACGAACCATGTCCAAGTGGACGCCATCGATGTTGGGGTAGGCAATCACCAGATCTCGAATTGTCTCGACAATATACTGCCGAACCCGCGCTGATCCAGACTCCAGCCAGTACCCTTGAGTGCCAAGCTGGAAATACTTACCAAGCCGACCTGGGCCCACTCCTCGTTGATTATATGAGAGTAGAGAGTTGCCTGCGCTATCTTTGAGCACCGCCTCCGGACCAATAGTTTTAATCAGGGGCGCATCTTTGTTACTGATAATGCGCAGAACGTTGAACCACGCATGCACCTTTTGCCCTCGGGCATGAGCCTCGCTGATTATCTTATCCAAGGGGTCTACGCCGTTTTTAAGCGCATTACGGTAGGGGGCATCATCGGCCATCATTGAGGGGAACCAGGAGCGTCCGTTTCGATACACCTGACAGTAAAGGTCGCTAATTGGCAGCTCAGCGGTATAATCCAACAGAGTGCGAACGTCTTTTTCTGAGTCAAATGATGCGTTTGTTCCCTCTGCCTCAACCCAGAGGCCAAAACGTGGCTCCGCATCTCCAAATGCCGGATTTATTAGCGTGAATGTAAGAAAAACTGCTCCGAGGAGCTCTTTTACGAATCTAAACACAGAAGACTTTCAAGCTGACACACGGCTTGGCCATGCTCTCACGGAGCACGATTTAGCACCTACACGTTGAACCCTATTGTAGTGGTAACACTACACGTGACATTAATCGCGCAGTGTCTCTTACGCAATGACTGAAGAAAAAAACAAGTCAGACCAGTTTCAACTCCCCTACGCCGTCCCAAAAGGCATGAGGACGCTCAAATTCCTGCCGCGAAGCATCGCTGCGGTGTTGGTGCTCTCCTGGTTCACTATCGTTGCCGTGAGCAGCATCAGTCTTGCAAAAAATGATTCTCGAACCAAAAGTCCAATTGCAAAACTGTTCTCTGAGGAGACCTCTCATTGGGGAGTGTATCTTGCCGATGGGACCAACATTTGTGACTCTTTTCTTACCTCAAGGCTGCTCTCTTCTGATGACCTTTCTCCGATAGCAGGTGGGCGTGCGCCGAAACTTGAGCTTCAAGTGCAGGGACTTTCTGCCTTGCGGCATCAAGAGACTCCCCTACTTTTTTCAACTTCGATGAGATTTGGTTTCAATGCCTATCAAGTGCTTGAAAGTTTAGAAGTTGAGCTTGCGATAGGCGATGGCTTGCTGCGAGTCAGCTCCGTTCCTGAGTCGAATTCATTGGAGGTTTGGGTTGATATCGGCGCAATCAAAACGCACTACCCACTCGGAAACATACCGCCCGTATTTCTCACAAAACGGGGAGTAGACAGTTTCGATGTTCAAATACCGGAAGACCTCACTCGCATCTTCGACGGCATTGCCAGTAGCGCTCAAAGTTTCCAGGAGTTTCGTCAACTCAACGAAGAACAATTCGCACAATGTAAGACGGACCTCGCAAATATTGATACGATACCTCTAGAATCTCTGTTGGACGTGAGCAGCTATTTTCGCCTACTTCCGACTCACCTACGCCAAGGCATTACTCAGGTGATGACGCGACAAGCACTAATTCCATCTAGCAACTTGAACAAGACGAGAGCAAAGAAATGATTAAGTTAATAAATCTTCGTAAAGAATTTGGGAATTTCGTCGCAGTTGACAATCTCAATCTTGAAGTCGGACCAGGAAGAATCTTTGCCTTCCTCGGCACCAATGGCGCAGGAAAGACGACGACGATTCGTATGCTCACTGGAGTGTTGCAACCAACCTCCGGTACGGCCGAAATCGGTGGCTACGATATTCAAAAAAATCCCATCGAAGCGAAGTTTCTCATGGGCGTCATTCCTGATCGGCCCTATCTCTACGGAAAACTTACCGGAAGAGAGTTTCTCGTGTTCATGGCTGACCTGTACAAGGTTGATTCAAAAACCGCGACTACTCGAATCGGTGAGCTACTTGAATTGTATGGGCTTGCAGAATGGCAACACGATTTAATTGACGGCTACTCCCACGGGATGAAACAGCGACTGTTGATGTGTGCCTCACAAATCCACAAGCCGCCCGTACTCGTGATTGACGAGCCAATGGTGGGACTTGATCCACGCGGAGCGAAACTTCTTAAAGACACCTTGCGCACAAGTGCCGCAAACGGGCTTACGATTTTCATGTCAACCCATTCCCTTTCGGTTGCCGAGGAAATTGCAGATCAACTTGCTATTATTCGCCGGGGACAGATTGTGGCGATGGGCACTCTTGATGAGTTGTATAAACGAGCTAAATCAGACGCGTCTGATCTTGAAAATGTCTTCCTACAGATAATCGCGGAAAGTGATGATCCGAACGAGATAGCGGCGCACGAACTGTAGAAGGTAGCGCCACCGTGATACTCGCCTTACTCAAACCGCATTTCCTGAGTTTCAAAAATCGACTCCGGGAAGAGTCAAAACGAAAGCTGCTGAACCGCGAAGTGGCGGTTATTCTGCTCTCAAGTTTTGCGATGTTTGGAATTTATATCGGCACCAGTTCCTTCATCGGTAAGATTCGAGACCATCCTGAGTTTGATCCTGCGATCCTCTCGCGTTTGATGAGTATCTGTTTTGTCGCATTCTTTCTCCTACTACTATTTTCCAACTGCATCGCCGCATTAGGATATTTGTTTGCGGCAAAAGATCTCCCGCTCCTCCTCAGCGCGCCAGTGCGACCCATCACGCTTTACACCTCACGTTTGATCCAGATTGTACTTACCTCAAGTTGGATGTTTTTGCTCTTCTCCTTGCCTGCACTTCTCGGACTGCATGAGGCAATGGATCTTCCCTGGACGTTCCTTCCAATTTCCATGGGGCTGTTAGTTCCCTTCGTCGCTATCCCTGCCATTCTTGGCACTATCTTTATCTTGTTGTTTGTCACCGTCGTTGCGCCCCATCGCATTCGCGACTTGCTTGTGGTGGCGGCGCTGCTGATTGCCGCCTTGATTCTCTACCTGAATCACGGAGCAAGCCCGGCAATCTCCACCGATCAAGAAAAGCTCAACCAATTAGTCCATTTCCTCTACGTAACTGATGATCCGCAACCAATGTGGTCACCCCCTCGTTGGATTAGTGAGATACTCGCAAGCTACCTTGCACCGAGTATCTATCCCGTGAGGCGACTTATCGCTCTCCTCTTTGGCACTGCCATTGGACTCTATGTCATAGGCTTTTTTCTATTCCGAGCACTTTTTTTTCGCGGATGGAGCCGAGCAAGCAACAGTCGACGAAACATGAGGATTCACCATTCTGGATTGGGTCGACTCATTGGCTTCTTACTGTTTCCTGGCTCCCCACAACTTCGCGCACTCTGCGCGAAGGAGGTCAAAACATTCTTCCGAGACACCGTGCAGTCTCTTCAACTTTTAATGTTATTGATGCTGACCTTTATCTATCTCTACAATTTTCGCGCCCTGCGTGTCGCATCGAATTTCACGGATGAAGGTCTTGCCTGGTGGCAAGTAGTGCTCTCAATCGCAAACATCGCATTTGGTGCATGCGTGGTATCTGCTATCGCAACTCGATTCGTTTTCCCCTCGATTAGTTTGGAAGGGCGTGCGTATCAAA
>CAYGNZ010000300.1:0-4901 GCA_964351345.1 uncultured Bdellovibrionales bacterium
AATTTAAGCGTGCGTTCCTGGTTACCGACCAGGAGGTTGGTAATAAAATTTGGTACGATTTTAAACGTTAGGGAAGGCAGGAAGTGGGTGCTTCCAAGGTTGAAGGTCCGACGTTTCGCTTTGATAGTGCTTCGATGCAAAGGAAATCAGTTCAGGAAAGAACTCTTGGAAATGCTGATCGATGAGGGGGTAGTTCTTGCGTACTTCTGCAAAGGCAAGGCCCAGAGGATTCTCTCGTTTTATTCTTCTTCCAAGCCCCGCAAGTGTTTGTGCAAGCCCTTCTTGTTCTCCGTAACCACTCAGCCAATCGCCTGCGATCATGTGTGGTGCCATGCGCTGTAAGCCGGGTGGAAGCAAGTCTAGGTTTTTATCCAATACCCGATACACCAGTGCCGAGAAGTCCCTCAGCGGCATACTTGAATACTCGCTCCAGTGTCGGGCGAGAAAATGATCATAGCTTACATCGATAATAATGCCTGCATAGCGTCTAAAACTTCCGCTAAACAGTGTGCGGCTTGAGGTATGGAGTGGATGTAAATCTGAATAGGCATCGACCTTGCGATGGAGTGAAATTCCATGAAGAATTTCTGGGGGGAATTGTCGTTGGAGCCTTCCCTTAACAAAATCACCAAGGATTGCCCCAAGGACTGATGCCTCAGTGGGTTCGGCGAGATAGAAGTGGGCGAGGTAGTTCACAAGGGGAATACGCTGAGGAGTAGTTCGAGAATTGAGTAACAGAAACTAAGAAAACCTACTTATCAGTCGAGCGCAAACTTTATAGATAAAATAAATCAGCGCAGCTACCAACAGTAGGCCCAAGCCTCGGACGAGATAGACGAGGATACTGAGCGCAGATTCTTCCAAGCTATCAAAAGCCCCTGGTTCACTGAGGTTTGTGCCGCTCTTTGAAGCCAGCGCGAGCGCAATCAGCACTGCCCAAATCAGCAGCAGCTTGCGGCTGGAACGAAAAGCTTTTCGTAGGCTACCTTTTTTCATCTGAAGATTGGTGTCCTTTTCGAGGCCTGGCGTTGCAATGGAGCACTGCGAAAGCTAACCTGTGGGTCCATAACACGTACGAGGATACTAGCATGCGCCCTGCACTAATCTATACCTTTCTTAGTCTCAGTCTTGTGTTCTTCGCGCCGAAATTTCTGAACGCTGAGCAACTTGCGATGTCTGCGACCGAGGTCATGCCCTTACAGGTAGGTGACCGTATTGCGGATGCAGTAGTTCGAGACTTGGATGGAAAAGAGAAGAACCTTTTACAAGTGCTCGGTGGGAAACCAGCAGTGCTGATATTTTATCGTGGCGGCTGGTGCCCGTACTGCAATCTACAGCTTGGGAAGTTACAGAAAATTGAGCGTGCGCTACAAGAACTCGGCTACGAAATTTATGCGATGAGCCCGGACAAGCCCGAGAACCTTAAGCAGAGTGTGGCGAAGCATGCGCTGACCTATCAGCTACTCTCGGATAGTCAAGTCGCTGCGGCTCGTGCCTTCGGTGTCGCCTATCAAGTAAGCTCTGCGCTGAACGCAAGTTTACTCGCCGAGGGAATAAACCTCCAAGAAGCCTCGGGCGAGACGCACCAAACCTTAGTTGTACCCTCTGCCTTTGTCGTTGATCCAAACGGGGTCATTCGTTTCATGTATTCTAATGCTGATTACACCGTGCGGGTGGACGAAAACACGCTGCTGATGGAGGCGCAGAAGGCCAACGAAATGCCGACAATCGCCAGCAAGTAGCGCGTCGTTTTTAATTCAGGGTTTGTTCCAGCGCGTTGCGTGGGACGAGGAAGTATTTGCCACATCGAGGGCATTGCACCGTGAGTTCTTCATCATCTCCGTAGAGTTCGGCAAGCTCTTCGTTACTAATCGCACGAAGGAATGGTAGCAGCTTCTCTGGCGAGCAATCACAAGCAAATCTAAACTGACAAGATTTGATGCGCTTTTTCTCCTCTCCCTCAAGTTCGGGAAGGGCATCAAGAGGAAGTGCCTTGAACCATTCCTCATCATATTCTGGCATCGCCGCGATTGCGACCGCCGTGTCTGAGTCTTTAGAAAGTGCGATACGAATCGGCAGTTGCTCGCTCTGGGAGTAGTAGTGTTCAACGATGGTGCTAATGTGGGAGCTTTCGCACTGCACGGAACTTCGCGAAGAATCTCCGTGTTCTCGAGTTATTTGCGTATGGAGTGTGTTGACGTCGGTATGGCGGATGTTTTCCGAAAGGACGTGGCCCACAAGAAAGTTTGTGCCCGCGGAGCCGGTGACAAATAGCGAGTAAGGTGCTTCTGCATGCAGGTGCAGCGTCCATGCGTGAGTTTCGTCTGGAGGACGGACGGTGAGGTGGAGCGCCAAACAAGCGATGAGCCCTTTTAAGTCTTAATCGTGCAGCTTTTCCATGCTGCCCACATGGGTCCCCATGTGCACGTAGTAGTCGAGTAAATACTCGCTCATCTCAAGTTGCAGTGAGAGTACTTCACGTGCCTTGATATATTCAGACGCCGTGACCAGGGTATGCGGAATTGGCTCTAACAAACTTGGCTATGCCTCTTCGTCGCCGATCTCTTGCTTTTCGCTAAAGCGTTTCACCTTGTCGTTCGCGTCGTAATGAAACGTCGCCTGATAGGCGTTTCCGCTGTTACTGATTTCCAAAGGCCAAAAGAGATACTCAGCAAGGCAAATCGTAAAAATATCTCCCACGAGATACAGAATCGCTCTGCCCGCAGAACTTTGGTCGCCCAAGGTGTAGCGATAAATCGCCGTGCTTCCCCCGTCTGGGTTTGCTTTTTCCTCTCTTGCGGGGCCGAATTCTTGTTCAACCACCGCTCTCCTCATTCCCAAGGCAAGCTTAGAAAAATCAGGCTCTTTTGAGCCACTCGCCGCTAAGTACACAGAGCAGCCGCTGAAAAGCGGGAGTAGAAGAAGTGAAATGACAATCTGACGCATGGAAAGGCACCTATTTTGCGTAATATTTTTAGGGTTTTATCCTGATTCGACTTTCTCGAATCTTCTCTCGGATTTAATCACCAAATACTAAGAGAGATAAAAGATAAAAACGTAGCCTCAGAAAGGCGCGTTGACAAACAAGAATCACCGACAATCTCCAAGGAGGCAGAGGTGCCCGGAGCAGAAGAACTCACGGTCCTTGGTGAGCGGCTGTATCGCGAAGGAAAAACAGAGGCCGCCCTCTCGACTCTTCTTGAGGCGCTTGCGGTCTTGCCCTCGCATGCTCGTGCGCATTCGAATGTCGGAGTTATCTACTGGGGACTGGGGCAACGGCAAGAGTCTTTGCAACATCTTGAGCAGGCGGTAGCGCTTGATCAAGCAGATCCTATCATCGTGCTCAACTGTGCGGATGTATACCGAGCGGCGAATCGAGCAGCGCGAGCGGCCGAAATTTGCCAAAACTTTCTCAAGCGGCATGGGGAAGAGCAAAGTGTGCGACAATATCTTGAGGCCCTTCAGAGCGCGAACTTGTCAGCCGCAAATGATCTTCAGAGGCAACGTGAAGTAGGTTCGAACAGTAGCCAAGAACCCTTAGTGGATGCGGCCACGGTCATTAACTACGCCATTGAATCTCGAGGCTACGCGAAATATCTCGAAATCGGTTGCCGCGATGATGAAACCTTCAAGCAGATTGAGGCTGCCTACAAGGTTGGTATTGATCCTGTCTCTGGTGGTACGCACCGCATGACGAGCGATCAGTTCTTTGAGCTCTCCGATGATACCTTCGATATTGTCTTTGTTGATGGCTTACACTACGCAGAGCAAGTGTATAAAGATGTGCAGAACTCTCTTCGCTGTTTGCGCGAAGGTGGCTTGATAGTGCTCCATGATTGTCGTCCAAGTGAAGAGGTGCATCAGCTTCGCCAGGCGAAAACCTATGTGTGGAATGGAGATGTCTGGAAGGCATTTGTGCACTTTCGCAGTGAAGCGAATGTAGATGCGATCACGGGGGATTTTGATCACGGTATCGGCTTAATTCAAAAAGGCCAAAATCCTGCGCCGCTCAAACTGGAAAAAGACTACCGAGAACTCTCTTGGATAGAGTATCAGCAGCACAAACAATCCTGGCTTCGACTTGCAAACCAAGAAGAAGTGAAAGCCTGGCTCCAGCAATAAATGGGTTTCCTAGAGGTGGATTGTCTGTGTCAGAGGCGAGGGCGGGAGAAGTATCGAATTCGTTTCGGATTAAGGTTTGAGACAATCACTGCATGATACCACTTGGTGATGTGCCAGCGAATTGCTCCTAATCGGCTACTTTTTGCTCTATTGCTCAGGACTGAATGAAACTTCCCGTTTTTACTGCCTTGTCGAACGAGCGGAGGTTCCGCCCGATACATTGAGATTCCTTTTTCTCGACAAAAAAGTGTGAGCATGGAGTCGATCGGATAAAAGGAGCGATCCTGCTCCAGTGCCTCGACGAGTATCTCGGCAGCCGCGGCGTTTATTACGTAGCCGCCGAGGGTTTGGAGGTCGTTTGCTTGATAAAGGACCTTACCTTTTTTCCTTAAAAAGATCGGAACTCGCGTATTCGTCTCCTCCAAAGAAGCAACGAAGGGTTCTTCCTGAGGAGTCGAGGGAATATAGCTGCTGAGTTTCTCGCTAAAGCCAGTTGGTAGTATTGCGTCATCCTCTAAGATAAGGGCATACGGCAAACTGTCCTCGAGTATTCGTTTGTATGCCTGAAGATGTTTGAAGGCACACGACATCGCAGCTTCGTTCTGACGGATCTCCCCGTAGAAAAGCCGATCTTTTTCGTCCTCGCTCAGATCTCCAGAGTCTCCGTCGCAAATGAATTCGAACTTCTCAATACCTCGTGAAGGGAGATGGGTATCAATGTGGCGCTTTCGGTCCTCGTAGCCCCTGCGCATGTGAATGACAAAAACTCTGTAACTCAT
>CAYGNZ010000301.1:0-4886 GCA_964351345.1 uncultured Bdellovibrionales bacterium
TCCAATCTGGGGCAGAGCGAGAAAGTCTATCTCCTGAAAATGCAGGAACGGACTCTGGTGGGCAAAAGCAGCAAAATAGCAATTTCGCTTTTAGTTTCAGCAAAACTGGTGCGAGCTCTCGGGATGAAATGAACTTGGCGGAGTTTCCGCTCGCAGTTCTCTCTTCGAGAAGTAATCCCAAAATCAAGACCCTGGAATTTAGCGATTATCATCGGCAAGCCGGGGGAGAGCTTACCGAGCGAAAATGGATTATCACCGGAGCAGATAAGTTCGGGCTACCAACCTCTACCGATGACGATGTGGTGCTTGGTCTGATGCGCATGAGCATGGATCAGGGCTTTCGGGACCGAAAAGTCTACTTTACGCGCTACGAATTGCTAAAAACCCTGCGCTGGAGCACCGAAGGGCGGAGCTATAGCCGCTTGATCAAATCCCTTGATCGCCTTAGCGGTGTGCGAATCCGTTCAACCAACGCCTTTTACGACAATTCGAGCAAAGCGTATCAAACGCGCAACTTCGGGATTATCGATGCCTATGAAATAGTAGACACTCGGGCCAAAAGAAGTGCGGTAAACCGGAAGAATAAAGAAGATCAGAACTCAAAGAGTTTCTTTATCTGGAGTGAGGTACTGTTTAATTCGTTTAAGTCGGGATTTGTAAAGAAGCTCGACCTAGATTTTTACTTCGCGCTCAAAAGTGCCGTCAGCAGACGCTTGTATCGTTATCTCGATAAGCACTTCTACTATAAGTCCAACGTTGAAATTCCTCTTCATTTACTCGCATTTGAAAAAATCGGGCTCTCGAGAAGCTACAAGTATGTCTCAAGCATCAAGCAACAGCTCGAACCTGCTGCTGAAGAGCTCATTGCGCTGGGATTTCTTGCTGATTTCGAGGTGAGTGGGAGAGGAGAGCAAGCGGTCGCGCGATTTCGGGCTCGTCGAGGGCCGGCTGATCAGCAAAGTCTCTTGCCGCGCGGTGCTCAGCAATCACTTGATGATCATGCCGAGAAACGCCGGGAGTCACCAACTACCAAATTGTTTAAGGCTCTGATTAGCCGAGGTATTGCAGAGCCTCAGGCACGTAAGTTGTTGCGAAAGAGAACTGCTGCAGACTGTCGAAAAATCGAGCCAATTCTTGCCTACTACGATCACCTGCTGGCAACGAGTGATAAAAAGGTATCAAAAAACCCCGTTGGCTTTTTATACCGTGCAGTCGAAGCACCACATCGCTTTAGCGTTCCTGAAGAGTTCGGCACCGAGAGCGTTAGTACGCTGCGCGCTGAGGGTAGGGGACGTCCTGAGTTGCGGGTGTTTAGCTCCAACGCTCGTAAGCAAGGGTCAGACACAAATCCTCAGGCGAGCAAAAAGACCATCAGTGACAAAGATGTTGCCGCCGCCGCAAGCATGCTGGGCACTGAAGGGGTTGAAGCAGTGCGTCAAGCAGTTGAGAAGCGCATGATGTTTCTCAAATCAGTGCTACAAGCTGAACATTACGAAGAAGCGCTGAAGAATTGCATTCGTGAAGAGTTGGTGAAGTCTGCCAGCGCTGAGCAGGTAAAGTAGATAGCACTATCGTGTACCGGACTAAGTTTGTTCGGGTTTCATCTTCAACGATTAATTTGAGACCCATGGGGGATGGTTGCGGAGGAAGGATGTCTTTCGCTCTCGGTCCTCGCACTTGCGTCTTATAGATTTGCTCGACCATCATCTGCGCTGTGGATGTTCGCTACAGACATCCTTCCTCCGCAACCGTTTTGCTAATTTGACTGGACGGTCTAGAACGAAGTTTTTTGCTGCTAAGGTTGATGGCGCAGCCGCTATTAGGAGCGACACTCGAATAGTGCAGAGGCTAATTGAAAATTTGATAGGCGGCAGGAACCGAGGAGACCATTGCACTCATCAAGCCCTTCCGGGAAATTCGCGAGCGGGATAGAAACTGATATAGAATTACGACAAGCCCCGAGCTGAATTTGTAAAAGAAGATTTTCTGCGACACAACTTTGATACGCCGCTCTACACTGTGGAAGGGCGTTTGGATCTTCCTCCGATTCAGGGAGAGACACACAACTGTTGAGATACGTTACGGTGAGCGAACAGTTTTCGTTGTCGAGGCATTTAGTGCCGATTTCATTGCCAGTATTAACTCGGGGCGAAGGGATCACAAAAGGGCTAGTAGTCCGACGACTTCCACGAGTGACTCCCAGGCAACCAAATCGCTGTGCCATAGGCCCTCTGTCCGTGAAGCGGGTACCGAGAAACCGAGGGTTGACGTCGGCCTCCTGTATAGCAGCATTAAGCGCCTGTAACTCGCTTTCCTCGAAGTTGCAGTCGACTTCTCCTTTTTCGACCAGGCAACCAAAATTCTCCTCACTTCCAACATTTCGAGCATCATTTGCGAGGTTGTAAAGGTCCGAAAATCCCACCCGCAAAAGACACATCGTATCTTCCAAGGCTCCCGTAGATGCAGAACCATCTCTCAATTCATTTGTGATAACGCAACGAACAGAATCGACGGTTGGAAATGCGCCCGCTGGTAGCGGACCGACTAGTATCAAAGAAACAAATACGAGAGGGAAAAATAAGCGAAATCGATTCTTGATTTTCATGTCTTGAGTCCACTCTGGATTGTGGGGAGGGCGTGAAACCTAGAAAGAGCCTATCATAGGCTTACAAAAGGGGCAGTGGATTAATTAGAAACGAGCTGAGAATCAGACAAAAAGAGGTCAAGCACTAGGGAGGTGTCGTGCGGCCCTGAATTTTATTCTCGTTGGAGATATGAATATCGACGTTCGTCTCTCGACCGGGGTATGCGTTGAAGCGCTGCATACCCCGGCGACCAAATACCTTATTCTGAAACACAGACGGCGATGCCGACAGAGTCGTCTTCTCCTGGGTAGAAGAAAAGAGCTTCCGCGGCGGTCTTGCTTTGAGCTTGTCGCAAGAGCCAGTCTTCTTCGTTGCTGAGCCGCTTGTTGATTTCGTCAACGTCGAGAAACTCGGAGCGTACGATGATCGCGGGGCCACTGTAGTTATATGCCTCAGGCTCTGCCGCTCCTTCGATAACCGAAGCCGGTGCTTGATAGTTCACCGCGCCGATCTCGCTCTCAAGTCTGGCGTCGATTCGCTTTATCGCGGCGGCTAGAGTTGGGAGAACGGCTTGGAGTTGCTCGGTGGAAATCGAGACATACATAAAAACCTCTTCTTCGTATGGGGTGGGGGAGAGAACAAACGTCGCCCCATTCCTATAGTAGAATAGAGCGAGAAATCCAAATTGGGCGTTAAGGAGACTGCCGGTTTGTCCCTAAGACTAGGGCTGGATTTGACCGCAGGGCACGCAGAGGTAACTAGGGTGATGGTGGAGGGAGGCACGATGCATTCCTCAATCGGTTTGTTATTCCTTGTCGATGACCTGTCAAAACGCGATATCGTATACCGGACTAAATTTGTTCTGGTTTCATCTTCGACGATTTATTTGAGAGCCAAGGGGGGACGGTTGCGGAGGAAGGAGGTCTTTCGCTCTCGGTCCTCGCGCTTGCGTCTTATAGATTTGCTCGACCAGCCTCCGCGCTGTGGATGTTCGCTACAGACATCCTTGCGCCTCCCGCGTTTTGCTACGTGAGCCGAAGATGAGGAAAACGAGGATGTCGAGAGAGGTCTGGGGGTGCGGTACGTCTATTATCTACTCTTCGTCGATGACCTGTCCAAACGCGATGTCGTATTCGTCGATATCCTGAATGCCGAATTCTCGGCATCCATAAGGTTGGGTGCAAAGTTCATAGTCGATTTTTGCGCCACGTTCGCATACGTCTTTGTAGAGTTGCTCTACGTCATCGACCCAGAAATAAACGTTCCAGGATTTATCGAGTAGTTTCCAATTCGGAGTCACGTCCTCGGGAGAGTTTGCTTGGTTAAGCATGAGATGGAAGTTATCTCGCTTAAGAATGCAGAAACAAGGAGGCTCGCCCCAGAAACGCTCATAGGTAAAACCTAGCTTGTCGCGATAGTAGTTCGCTGCTGCGACAACATCAGCGACCAACAACACAGGAGCACTGCCGATTATTTCTGCCATAGTGTTATTCCTCCCGAATACTCCCGCCGTCCCACGGTATCGACTTCCCGTCTGCCTCCCGAAGCATCCACATCAACTGAGCAGTATGGTGTTGCAGATGTCTGAGATTCTCAAGCTTATGCTCTAAGGTGCTACGGTGCTTCCAGGAAAACCCACTATCCGCAGCCGAGAGGTCAATTTCGCTCAGCGCCTCAAGCACTCGTTTCTCGACGAGCTCTAGATAAGACAACATTTCCTCTTTTGAATACGGCTCACCGACATCCGGATTACCAAGTTTAACGACTTCTTCTCGATGATGTTTCCAGGGCTTGAAAGCGGCTTCAGACGGCTCAATGTAGAGATGGGTGTAGAACAAAGCGTGGTACGCAATACACCAATAAGGAGCTCCACCTTTTGAATTAGATATCCAGAGTTCATCCTTAGCTGATCGAACTGCCTCGGCGAGCATCGACAATCCAGATTTGTACTGATGCGCTAAAGTTTGGCGAAGCAAATCATCGTCGTAAGGCATGTGACACTAGGGATAGCTAAACAGGATATTGTTTTAGGTCACCAGCTGTTGGCCCAATGACCTCTCATTACTATCACAGCATAACAAGGATTTTTATCCGAGGTATTTTTAAGTACGTAGATACCCTATCTATTCGGATCTATTAGATTGTCGTCGCGACATGGAAAGAGCAAGTTCATAAACCCCGTAAACGTGAAGAAACTTTTCTCCTGGAGTTCGCAATTTGTTCGCAACTGAATATCCGTGGGCACTTGCAGCTTTGCACGAAAATTCGAGAACTCCCGCTCATCGAGTGGCCCATGGGTAG
>CAYGNZ010000302.1:0-380 GCA_964351345.1 uncultured Bdellovibrionales bacterium
AGATCGCGAATGAGGTCGTCGTCAGCAAGGGAGCGACAGAGCGTCTCAAGGACCCTCAAATGCATGCCCGGTTGATCAGACGGCGCGAAGGCAATCGCGATCACTCGGATCGGCTTACGATCGCGTGGACGCTGACCATCGGAGCATAGCTGGATACCGTTGGGGAACACCCCAATGCAGCTACGCAACTTCGAGAAATCTGGCAATTTGCAATGAGGAATAGCGATTTCACGTCCAATCGCGGTAACGCCGAGTTCTTCACGCTTGCCAATAGCCTGTAGGGCTCGTTCGACGTCTTCTTCGGGAATCAGGCCTGTGACCAGGGAGCGAACGGCGTCGTCCCAAGTCGTGCAGGATTCGCAGCGAAGTGTGGCATCAAG
>CAYGNZ010000302.1:390-1573 GCA_964351345.1 uncultured Bdellovibrionales bacterium
GTCTCGTTTGCATTAGAGAAGAATGCGAATACGGGAAAACCGTAGAAAAACGCTTTTGCACGCCAAACCGTTTTCGACTACCTCCTTGTTCCCGGTATACGGGAAAAGTCGGCACTCGAAGCGGAGGCGTAGGAGACGAGAGGTTTAGATGCTTACTTTGGAAGCTACCCAAACACGTTGTCTGAGAACACAAATAATCCACTATGGTAAAGAGCGAGGTCGCGGATACTAGTCCTAAGCTAGAATTACCGCAAGCATGAAGTTTTATTGTTCTACGGAATCGGAAATACGGGTGGTTTGGGTAAGGTTCTGTAATAACTCATGTTTCAGCCCTTGCTGGAGGTGCTGCTGTGAACCGTAGGCGAAATTTTTAATGAATAGTGAAAATATTCCTTGGTTCAGACCGAGTTTTGAGTTCGATTTTGCCGAGAAATCGGCTGGTCAAAGCACCCTAATCGGTGAGGTAAAAACTAATCGTTGTGACCACGCGAACGTCTTTTTCAATTTTCCGATTACTTTCGTACGCGCCTCCCGCATCACTTATAACGAAGCTTCCTTGTCGTGCTGTTTGAATGCTCCCAACTTGCACGCCCGCATTCTCTGCAAACTCGCTTGCAGCGAGGCGAGCGCTGCGGGCGGCCTCTTTAAGCATCTCGGGTTTAATTTGATTTAGTTTGGTGAAGCGGTAGCTAGGCAACTCATTTTGAATATTGATGCCTTTGGCAATCAATTCATTAATTTGAGCGCGAGCGGCTGAGATAGATCGTACTTTTGAGGTTTCAATTCCTACAGTACCTCTGAGAATATGTTTTTGGTCGACGAGCTTCTGATTGCGATCGCGGAACTCCTGAAAACTATAGTCAATGATTCCTGGCTGAATCTCCTCATCGGAAAAACCACTTTCTTTCAGTACGCTGATTATCGCCGCTTGATCAGCCTCTGCGCGTTTGTAGAGGTTTGGTACTGCTTCTTTGCTGTTTGCTGCAAGACTATAGTTGATGTACCACTTCGCCAGGTCCGCTTCCACACGTCGCTCAGCCAGGCCTTTCACGGTGGCAGTGTTGATAGCCACTTTCGAATTATACATCGTCTTGCTAATGAAAAATCCGCCACTGGCCAGACCAAGAGCGAGAAACACTCCTAAAAGGGATAATTCAAATCGAGCAAGCATTCGGACCTCCAA
>CAYGNZ010000302.1:1583-4858 GCA_964351345.1 uncultured Bdellovibrionales bacterium
ACTTTCGAGCCGTATCTTAACCGAATTGCAATCGCTGAGGAACTCAATACTCTCGGGCTGAGCTCAAGAGAAACTCAACTCGAAAATCTTTCCTGCCTTCGTAAAGCTACGTATTCGTCTCGTGCGCATTTCGAATACGGCTCGCACTTGCTTCTGACTAGCATTCCGCCTATTTTTAAGCCCTTACGTGAGGCTGGCTTTGCTCGGCTTGGTAAAAATCAGTCAAAACATGGGGAATAAACTAATGAGAATACTCCGCCTCCTTGCAGTGCTCTTGTCTTTGTCGTTGGCACCAGTTTTTGCTCTTGCTGATTCGGACGGGGAGCAAGTTCCGAACATGGTCGCTCCAGGTCAGCAACTTGAAGCATATGTCTTTGAAGACCCTCATGGGGTCAAGAAGACCATTAAAGAGGATACCGAAGTTGTGCTCATGTCCTTCGAGATGGATTTGTCCAAAAAAATTCATGCATACCTCGAGGAGAAAGACCCCGATTATTTGCCAAAGCATAAAGCTGAGTATGTGATTGACATATCGCCAATGCCTTCGATTATTACTTGGTTGTTTGCGGGACCAAAGATGCGGAAGTATCCGTTTCCGATTTTGCTCGTCGATGATGACGATTTTGCAGAGCGATATCCAAAAGAAGAAGGAAAAATAGCTGCCATCGAGCTCAATAAGGATCGCACTATTTCGAAAATCGAGTTCTTCGAAAATATGGAAGAGGTCGACAAAAAAGTCTTCCAAAAACCTCAACTTGCGATTACGAACTTGGCCGAGCAATCACAATCGATTGCGAAATGAGTTCCTTATAATAAGCACCCGAGGATAAACAGAGCTGCGTAGAGAATCAAAAACTGCGCAGTCTCTGAAAGAGCCCCGTTCAGTCTTGCCCCATCTTCTGTGGACCAAATCGTTTTCTGAGTGCGCCAAGTAAAAAGGAGAAAGAGCGCCGCAACGCTCGCGCCAGGCTGGGTGTTGGGGAAGAAGAGTAATAGCAAGCTCAGCACGCTTGCGCTGATAAGCAAAGCGCTAAACTCTAGCCGACCAAATCCTCGACCAAAGCGAACGACCAGTGTTGACTTTCCGGCCGCTCTGTCGGTATCGCAGTCGCGAATATTGTTCACGACAAGAATTGCTGTGGAGAGTAGGCCCAATGAAGCTCCGGTAATCAAGGCGGATGGGCTTATCGTCCGAGTATGCAGGTAATACGTCACGCCAAGGGGTACGGGGCCAAAAAAAATGAGGCAGAAGACATCTCCAAGTCCATGATAGGCAATAGGAAAAGGACCGGCGGTGTAAAGAAGTGCCAGTGAAACTGAGCAAATAACTACCGCGAGCATTGGCATACCGCCTATCCACGCTAACCTAAGCCCTACAAGAGTTGCGCAGAGAAGCTCCAGTGCCGTTGCGAATTTCATTTGTGTGACGCTAATCAGTCCAGCCTGAGTGAGGCGCAATGGTCCGATCCGCGATTCAGTATCCGCACCTTTAAGAAAATCGAACAAATCGTTTGCGAGGTTCGTGCCGATCTGAATCAGTACGCCAAAGCTTAGGCAGGCAAAGAATACAAGCATACTGAAGCTATGTTCACGGTAGGCGAGGAGACTGCCCAACACTACCGGAACCACGACTGCCGGGAGCGTGCGTGGACGAGCCGCCTGTGCCCACAACATCACCCTCGAAGGCGCGAACTCCTCCGAGGTGATGCGGTGTGTGCTTGTCTCCTTGTTCACGCGGCGAATTACTATTCGTTTGCGTTCTGAAGGGGGAGCTCTAGTGAGTAACTAATCGTTACTTCCGGGTCGACTTTGGCAACAAGGATTGAGGGATCCTCGACGTTGTACTCCGCCCATTGTAGAGTGTAGTCACCAGAGACGACAATGTTCTCCCCCTCCTGCTTAATTTCAATGGGAAGAGAAATCTCTTTTTCCACGTCTCGAATCTTAAGTTTCGCAGCTAACGTCGTTGTGCAAGGTTTCTCCGCGGCGAGTTCCTCGGCACAAAGGCTGCCAATACTACCAGCCGTCAAGACTACTTCCGGATACTCTTCTTTCGCCATATGTTCGTGAAGACTTTCATCTCGCATGTCCCATCCAGTGTCGAACTTCGCCACGGGAAAATGAATTTCGGCAGCAATGGAACGAGGGATGCCTGCTTCTCCCGGCTTGACGAAGCCGCTCGTGCCGCTAATTTTGCCGGTAACGACGTGCCAGGTCGTGTCCACATTGAATTCGACTTTTGTATTAGAATCATTCACTTCGATCGGAAGTTTCCAAGTGGGAGCTTCCTGACAAAGCGCGTCAGAAGCGAAAAGCAGCAAGGGAAGTAGGGTGTAGAGTAGTTTCATTATTTTCTCCTTTTAGTAGTAGCTAAATAAAAATTCTCAATCGTTTAGTGTTCGCTCCAAAATAATTCGCCGCTGACATTTCAAAAGCAGCCAGGGGAGAGCAGTCAGAGAAAGTAGCAAGGCTGCAGTAATCCCCAAGGAAAGAATGATGCTAAAGGAACGTAGGCCTTGGTGCGAAGTGAGAGCCAAGGAGGTGAATGCCGCGAGTGTGGTCATTGTCGTGAGCACCACGCTGCGTCCAGAACTAATCAGAGTTTGTTCTAGATTGCCGTTCTCCCGAATAAAGCGATGCACGATATGTACACTATCATCAACCGATATCCCGATGACGATAGGCAGAGCCATGATATTGAGCGGGTTATAGGGAATCCCGAAGAGGCGCATCAGAGCGTGCATCCAAGCAATGGAGAGGATTGGGATGGCCGCTGTGATGAGCACGAGACAAGTTGATTTCAAATCAATAGCAAGAATGACGAGCAGTGCGAGGAGTGCAAGAACTGCTGTTTCAAACAGTGCTTGTTTCGTCCTCGAAATCATCAATTTGCCGAGTATGGGCATCCCGGTAACACTCGGGTCAATTTCGGTCACCACATCAAGAAACGCCTGCTCAATTTCTGGTTCCCAGATATTGCCGGCGGGATACGCATACACCGCAAATTCCCCTTGGTCGTTCTCAAAGATTCCTTGATACTCCTTGGGTATTTCTATCTCTGGAAGACGAGGTCGTTTATCCGCCGGTAGACGACTGATGCGTTCAATCTCCTCGTCGCTGAGATGGGGGATGGTAATGAAATCAGTAAGCGTTCGGACCATGCCAATCTCTTCGTAACTACGCAGTAGCGCTGCAAGCGAGGAGGCTTCGTTCATTGAGTCCACAACAAAAGCTGCGAAGTAGGGCGAATAATCAGAATGTAGGACCATGTCCCG
>CAYGNZ010000303.1:0-1698 GCA_964351345.1 uncultured Bdellovibrionales bacterium
CCTCGCTTTCAACTCCGAATGCTCCGGTGATTTGGATCGATGGAAAACGTAAGGCTTGAGCCACGCCGACGAGTGCGGTTTGAGCATGAACTGCGTGCTCCGCCTGGAGAATATCCGGCCTTCTCTTTAACAGTTCGCTCGGCATTCCTGCCGGTACTTCAATCGGGAGCTGCTGATTCCTCAGGCTTTCACCTCTAGTGATCTGAAATGCATAATGGCCAACGAGCACCCGTAGAGCGTTCTCGGCGCGGATAATTTCCCTTTCAAATGAAAGAAGTGCAGCGGCAGCATCTGCCTCTTCAATTTCCGCTTGGTTTACATCAAGGCGAGCTACGGTGCCGCGTTCAAAACGCGAGCGAATCAATCGAGTAGATGAGCGTCGGCTCTCGAGAGTCCGTCTCGTAATCTCGATTCGAGAGTCAAGATCTCTGAGGAGAAGATACGTCGCCGCGACATCGGCGACAAGCGTGATGCGGACAATTTTGTAAGCCTCCTCAGTTGCCAGCAAGTTTGCTCGCGCTGCTTCACTCGCTCGACGAAAACGACCCCAAAAATCTAACTCAAAAAATGCTTCGGTCGCCAGAGTATAGCCTTCATCGGATCGGGAGCGGTTGTTGTTCGACTCAAAATCCTGCTTTCTAAGCGATCCTGAAATTCCTATCTCCGGGAATTGGTCGGCTTGAGTAATTCCAAGTATTGCTCTTGCCTCATTAATCCGCTCAATCGCAGAGAGTAGATCCTTATTTTGCGTCAAAGCAATATTGAGCAGCGTTTGTAATTCGGGATCGAGATAGACCTCCCACCAGCGTGATTCAACGATTGGCTTTCCTGGTGAGACCTCTTCGCTAAATGTTGGCGGCAGCTCAATCGGTGGAGGGTCAAAATCTGGGCCTAGGGCACATCCGTTTGCGAAGACGAGCGAGAGAATAAGAAATCGACATCGATACATTGGGGATCTCCAAGCTCGAGATGGCCCGGTGAACTGCTCGTTCACTGCCGATTTCTCGGTTGAGCTGACCGCTTTGAACGCGTACCTACCGTTTTTGGCGCACGATTGTCGCGGTATATAGTTTCTGACTCTGATCAATGTGATGCTGGATCTATTGGTGTGTCTACAAGCCTTATCTTCATCTAACCGCATCGGCTTTACAACAGGAATCCGATGCTAGAACAAAGAATAGTAGTCCTGGAAACGAATGGGAAGCGCTTAGATTAAAGTTAAACGAAGAGAGTCAACTTTATTTTTTCTAGTTGATAGGGAGGCAAGGAGCCTCGGCGACAAAGAACCCGCCGAGGTCCTGTTTTGGGTGGCACAGTCTAGGGCTTACTCGAAGGCGACAAAATCACAGCGCAGGATTACGTCAGTAGTAATTCTCCAAGCGAATACATCCTCACGGTCAGTCAAGGGAAACTCGTAGACGGTACCAATATCGACCGAGTCAGTGACACGGTATCGAGCACCAACTCCCATTGTTATTACCGTACTGCCCTCTGAGTTTGCCGAACCAAAATTTACCAAGTCAAAACCTTCTCCGGGTAACGCAATTCTGTTTCCTGCGTCAACCACATGAACCATGTTAAATTCAATACTTGGGTAAAAATTATCAAGAGGAAAGTCGGCATGGAGGCTCGCGTCCCAGAAATCAGAATCTTCATCGTTGATGCCTAAACGCAGAGCGGTGTAGCCCATTAGATTCA
>CAYGNZ010000303.1:1708-4837 GCA_964351345.1 uncultured Bdellovibrionales bacterium
CAAATTTCGAGGCAGAAGATAGATGAGGGTTCAGAATACCGTCGCCTGTCCATTGAAAGACTTCTGGATCGCCAGTTTGCATTTCGTAGCGCAGCCCCGCAGAAGCAATCGAGGCGTTCGCCTCGTCGAGATAAAACGCATATTGCAGACCCGCAGCGAGGTTCGCAGCACCTTCAGAGTCATCCAGAACTTGGTCTGAGTTGATTTGAATATAGCCGTCCTTGGTAGCTAATAGTGAGAGTCGGTCACTGAGCGCAACTCGTAATTGCGCAGCCCACAATTGAATGTCGCCACTTCCCGTCACAAAGTCGCTTGGCATTTTATGATACATAAAAATCGGTCTGAGCGAAGTTTGGCTTCGAGGATCTTCGAAGTTTACAGGATTGGAAATGGGACTGATCAATTCATCCAATGCAGAATTATCCGCAGCAGCACTATCGACAGAAGCGATTAAGGAAAGCGAAATGAGAACCGAGTGCGCAATTCTCTTTTGAATCTTGGTCATCGTATACACCGTTTAACTTGAACGAGTTGCTAAAGTATTTCTTATCTTTTCTATCGGAAGAATAGGCTTTGATCGCAAAAATTGTAAATAGGATTTGCGAGCTGAATTTTTTAATCGTTAAAAAAAATCGTTTGAACTTTAGTTCACAATTCAACTTTCGCTTTTCTGAAAAAAGTAATCGAAAGGTTTGGATCGAGTATCAGATCGATCGCAACAATTCTCGGTCAGCAACATTACGGAGCGAGAAACGTCGATCGATTAAAAGTGGACTGATGTTTTGTGAAGGTAGTTTTAGTACGGCGGGTAAGAAAAAAATAACGGTCGCATCAACTGCTCTCGCCGGCGAAGAGGCGTACTGAAGCATTCTGTGCAGAACGACTTTCGATTTCAGTCGTAGGGCATCGGCTGGAGTAGCCCAGACGGGGCGTGGTTCAAAGGTGCACCAAATGCTGAGGCTCAAGGAAGGCGCTTTGCCGAGCAATTCAGAATCGCCTAAGCCCCTAGAACAACGCCATTTTGCAAGCAAAAACTCGCGAAATCCCTTGAAGTTTCGTCGCATCAAAATAAGGTAACGTTTGCAAATACTTCGAGGCATCTTGGACACAGAAGAGGACGATTTTTCGCGGGTCGTAGCGAATTTAACACATGAGCTTAAGACGCCGCTTCATTCGATCTTGGCGATAGCTAGTGTACTTGATTCTGAAGTGGATGGAGTGCTCAACGACGAACAGCGTCGTCAGGTTGTGATGATTACCCGAAATGGCGAACAGCTCCTTGAGCTGATTATTGAACTGTTGCAATTCAGCAGCACGAGTACGAGCACTCGTAAGCTAAATCTTCGCAGAGTCTCTATTCGGTCTTTTTTTGAAAACATCGTCGAAGGCCTTCGGCCGCTCGCGGCAAAGAGCGAGGTGAGTATAGTCTGTGAGGTAGAAAAGCTCGCAGAATTTTTCACGACAGACAAGACACTGCTCCATCGAATCTTTGGAAACCTCCTTAGTAACGCGGTGAAGTTTTCTCCCGATGGTGGAGAAGTTTCGTTTTATGCAGAGACAGGAAAAGATGGCGTACTACGGGCACAAGTTACCGACTCCGGTATCGGGATGGATCAAGAAACGCTGCAGTCTATTTTCGGTCAATTCTATCAACAAGACTCTGCTGATAATCGTCGTTTCGGAGGAGTGGGATTAGGGTTGTCACTAGTGAAGAAGAGTCTTGACCTTCTTGGCGGCACAATTGAAGTGCAAAGCGAGCCCAATCAAGGAAGTCTGTTTTCGATTTCCATACCTTCTGCAGAGGGGGCTGTGCAGAAACGTAAAATTCTTATTCTTGATGAGGACGAAACGATCCAACTGAGTCTGACCGAATGTTTTCGGGCGGAAGGATACGAATCGCTCACGGTTGATTTCACTCGAGATCTTTTAGCACAGGTGGCAGAGTCGGAACCTGACTTAGTGATGCTTGCAGTGCAAAGCACCGAGGGGAGTAGTTTCGAGCTACTACGACTGATTAGAGCAAGTGCATGGGGCAAGGGTATTCCGGTTGTACTGATGTCCAGCCTTGATGGGCCACAAGAGCGAGCAAAAGGCTTTGAGGCAGGCGCAAGCGATTTCATCGTGAAGCCGTTTGGTCTCGGAGAGTTACTTGCCAGAGTTCGTAGTCAATTGGAGCGACCATGGTAGAGAGTACGCGATTGAAATCCGAAGATATTCCCATTCTCGCTGTAGATGATAACGAGGATTCTCTTTATGCGCTGGAGAAGATGCTCTCGCATAATGGCTTTGCGGTCGAAACCGCTAGTTCTGGTGCCGAGGCTCTTGAGAAGGCCAGATCGCATACACCTCAACTATTGCTACTCGATGTGATGATGCCAGGAATTGACGGTCTGGAAGTTACAAGAAGACTGAAATCAGACCCAGAATTGAAATTCATCCCGATTATTCTCCTCACCGCAAAAGATTCTTTACAAGATGTCGTTCGAGGTCTTGATAATGGAGCGGATGGGTATATCACCAAACCTTTCAAGCCAGAGGAACTCCTTGCTCGAACGCGAGCAGCGCTGCGCCTCAAGCGCATTTATGAGGAACTACAAAGTTCCGAGGCGAGTAACTCTCGGCTACGGAAAGAACTCTCAGAGCGTTACGATTTTAAGAGCATCATTGGCGAGTCGCAGTCGATGAAGAACGTTTTTTCTTTGGTAGAGAAAGTTGCTCGGAGCAATTCTCCAGTCTTGATTGAAGGAGCGAGTGGAACGGGGAAGGAATTAATCGCAAGGGCAATACATTTTAACTCCGAACGAAAAAATCAGGTTTTTATTGCGAAAAACTGCGCAGCTTTTAGCGAGCATTTACTTGAGAGCCAACTATTTGGGCACAAGAAGGGAGCGTTTACTGGGGCAATTAAAGATCAAGAAGGTCTTTTTGAAGCGGCTGATGGCGGAACCTTATTTCTCGACGAAATTGGGGAGATGGATCTTTCTCTTCAAGCGAAACTTCTTCGTGTGCTTCAGGAGGGAACGTTCATGCCTGTTGGTAGCATGGAGGAGCGGAGTGCAGACGTGAGAATTATTGCTGCAACCAATAGAGACCTGAGGAGTATGAGCGAGAATGGAACATTTCGCGAAG
>CAYGNZ010000304.1:0-4836 GCA_964351345.1 uncultured Bdellovibrionales bacterium
CATTCAATCCTCAAACGTCTGCATGGCAAAGATTGGCGCTCGACTTGGTAAAAAAAGATTGCACGCCGCACTTCGAGATTACGGTTTTGGAGCACAGAGCGGGATTGAGTTGCCTGGGGAAACCAAAGGTATCCTTCGAAGCCAACGAGCGTGGAAAAATATTGATGTCGCGACCCATTCCTTTGGGCAAGGAGTCGCAGTAAGTGCTCTTCAATTAGTCCAAGCATTTGCCTCGCTTGCCAACGGTGGTCTCCTTGTTCAGCCAAGCGTACTCCTTTCACCAACCGGCCAGCGTACCGTAACTCGCAGAGTGCTACGCCCCGAAACTGCGGAACTAATGAGTAGCTACCTTCGCGGCGTCACTGAGGGCGAGCACGGCACCGGCAAAGCCGCGCGGCTCTCCGGTCTCACCGTATACGGCAAGACCGGCACTGCCCAAAAAGCACGAGTCGATGGCAGAGGTTACGATCCAGACGCTATATTGTCCTCCTTCATTGGCTATGTGCATGGCGATGAAATCGGAGTCGATCGCAGCCTTGTGATGCTTGTGGTGGTGGATGAACCCAGTGTGACGCCTCGTTGGGGTGGTCGACTCGCCGGACCGGTATTTCGACGATCTATGGAGCGAATCTTTTCGCATCTTTTGACCCAAGAAGTCCGGGGGAAAAAGACCAGTAAGAGCTAGTTATGCTCATCCCTAATTATGCGAGCACGCTTCCGCTCATGGAATGAATCCGTTATAGTTCAGCGATGAGTACCTCACCCGCTAAAGAGTATCCTCTCGCTGAGCTTCTTGGCTCTACCCCAATCCTTGCCACCGCCGGCCCCGTAGCATGGGCTGAGATTGGCGTTACTACTCTCACTCTCGATTCACGCGACGTCAAACCCGGATCTTTGTATTTGGCTATCTCTGGCGCGAAGTCTGATGGGCACGATTTTATCCCTGCAGCAATCGAGCAAGGTGCGGTCGCAATTGTAGCAGAGCAGGCGTCTTTCCCGCTTGAAGTTCAAAGCAGCGTCCCGATACTCTTTGTTGCCGATGCGCGTTCGGTGCATGCGAAAATCGCGGCTGCCTTCTTCGCTCACCCCAGTGCCTCATTATTAAGTATTGGGGTGACCGGAACGAACGGAAAGACCTCCGTGGCCTGGATCTGTGCAAACATTCTCTCTCAGCTTAACTCTCCTGCATGCCTTCTCGGCACACTGGGAGCGGGAATTGTCGTGCCAACGTCGAAAGATTCAAAACCTGAGACATTGCGTCCCACAGACAACACCACACCCAGCCCTCTGTTCATTCAAGAGGTGCTTGCTGAGGCGGTGCGTGACGGAGCACAGTCTGCAGTCCTCGAGGTTACTTCTCAAGGCTTAGCGCAGCAGCGAACCCATGCTCTGGCCTGGAATGCGGCAGTGTTTACCAATCTCACTCGAGATCATCTCGATCTTCATGGAAGCCTTGAGGCGTACGCCGCCGTGAAGGAGACCTTGTTCACCGAAGAACTAGCGCAGAGCGAAAAAACAAACAAAACCGCCCTAATCAATATCGATGATGAAGTCGGTGCAGCCCTATATGGAAAATTATCTTCGAGTAGCTCATCGGTCCGCGCATTGAGTTTTTCTGCAAAGTCCCCTGACGCTGATTACTCTGCCAGCCAAGTAGAGGTTTCACCGCATGGAACGGCGTTCCGCGTTCACACAGGTGAGGGGCAACACTACTTGCTGAGGTCGCAGCTCGTGGGCGAGTATAACGTCAGTAACCTCTTAGCCTCCTTTGCCTGCCTTCACTCGCAGGGGTTTGACGCTGAACAAATCGCAGCAGCCATTGCCGAAGTGCCCTGCGTGCCTGGCCGATTGGAATTGGTCGCAGAATCGGGCTTTCATGTTTTCGTTGATTACGCGCACACCCCGGACGCTTTGGTCAACGTCCAAACGTCGCTCCGTCCGCTCTGTAAGAATAGGTTAATCACCGTGTTCGGCTGCGGGGGAGATCGTGACCGGGGAAAGCGCCCGATTATGGGTCAGGCGGTCGCTGAGCTTTCAGATATCGCAATCGTGACATCTGATAATCCTCGGACAGAGAACCCTGAGCAGATTATCGACGACATTATTCCTGGAATTGAAAACTCCAACAGAGGCGCGGAACTGCAAACCACGAGACTGAGCTGTCGCAAGCAAGCAATTGCCCACGCAATCAAACTGGCGGGGCAAGGGGATATCGTACTCGTTGCAGGCAAAGGGCATGAGCCCTACCAGGAGATTATGGGCGTACGGCATCCCTTCCTCGACCGCGATGTTTGCCTTGAGGCGTTTGAGGCGACGCGCTAGGATGCCCCTAGCTCGGGGAGAGGGCATTCGCCGAGAAGTTTGTTTCTACAATAGTGAGTACCCTGTCCCGTGATTTATTCGCTGCTCTATTCTTTCCGCGACACCTTTGGCGTCCTCAACGTTCTGCGCTACTTGACGTTCAGATCGATGATGGCGTTTTTGCTCACGATTGTGCTCGTCCTCGTGCTACAACCACGCTTCATCCGTTGGTTTCGGGAAAAACAACTTGGTCAGCCTATCCGTGACGACGGTCCCCAAAGCCACCTTAGCAAGCAAGGCACACCAACCATGGGTGGCTTGGTGGTCGTACTCGCGGTCGTGCTGAGCACCATTTGCTTTGTGGACCTCTCAAATATCTACGTCTGGGTCACGCTCGGCGTCACCGCTTCGTATGCCGTGCTCGGCTTTATCGATGATGTGAAAAAGGTGAAAGGCAAGAACTCTGACGGGGTACGGGCCAAAACAAAATTACTCTGGCAAATCGTGCTCGCTGCAGCGTTTGTCATCACGCTTCTCGTACTGGCTCCGCAATTCTCAACGACGATCAGCTTGCCGTTCTTTAAAAACACTTACTTCGACCTCGGACGTTGGTATTTTGTACCCTTTGGCGTGCTGGTAATTGTTGGTTGCGCCAATGCGGTGAATCTCACCGATGGGCTTGATGGGCTGGTCATTGGACCAGTAATGACCGTCGCCTTCGCGTACGGGGTATTTGCCTATGTAGCCGGCCACTACCGAATTGCCGAGTATCTACAAATTCCCTACATCAGCGGAGCGGGGGACCTCTCAATATTCGCGGCAGCAATAGTCGCAGGAGGACTTGGATTCCTCTGGTTTAATGCATTTCCGGCTCAGGTGTTTATGGGAGACGTTGGTTCGCTCTCCCTTGGCGGTGCTTTGGGGATGCTTGCGGTGGTGACAAAACAAGAGCTTGTACTGGTGATTGCGGGGGGAGTGTTTGTCACTGAAGCGCTCTCAGTCATCGCACAAGTTGCCTCGTTTAAGCTCACGGGAAAGCGCGTTTTTCGCATGGCGCCGCTGCATCATCACTTTGAGTTAACGGGTCTTGCAGAGCCGAAAATTATTGTTCGCTGTTGGATTATTTCAATCATACTTGCACTGCTATCAATCGCCACTTTAAAACTTCGCTAAGCCTTCACGGCCTCGGTCTTGGTAGTCTTTTTTGTTACTACCAAATTCTCGGTGTACAAGATTGGCGTTCTGAGATTTCAAGCTATTTTGTAGCACTGCTGGCCTTGAGCCTTTTGTTTACCCTTGCAAATTGCTTGCTCCAACCTACTGCCTCAGAATCTGGAAACGAAACGGGGAGAAAGATTGCGCTGGTGCTTTTCTGGGGCGGTCTGCTGCGCATCGTTTTTATTATCGCTGCTCCTCCAGATCACACTTCGCTTTCCTCAGACGTCTATCGCTATCTTTGGGAGGGAGAAGTGATTGCCGCAGGCGAGAATCCTTATCGCCTCCCACCTGACTCTCCTCAACTCGCGGCTCTTCAGACAAAGCACGCAGCACTTCACTCGCAAGTTGCACATCAGTCTCTCGGTTCGATTTACCCACCGGGGGCACAGTATCTTTTTGCAGTCCTGCCGAACAAACTCTCACTGTTCCGTGTGGTCCTGATTGTATTTGATTGCTTTACTCTGGGTATGCTCTGGCGCTTCTTGGTCAATAGACCTGATGGTGCTCAGCGTCTCCTGTGGTACGCCTGGCTCCCACTGCCGCTCCTTGAAATTGCGTACAGCGCTCATTTGGAGGGTCTATTTCTACCGTTAATTGTTTTAGCTCTACTTCGGCTGCAAACGGGAGCAACAAAAATTCCCTCAGCCTGTCTGCTTGCCCTGGCAATGAGCATAAAATACGTAGCCGTCGTGCCCCTGGGCTATCTTGTATTAGGCTCGGTGAAAGAGAGTCCCTTGCCGAGACGAATTCTTCTCCTCGCTCTGCCACTACTGATATTCTTGCTTCCGTTTCTACCTTTTTTAGATCAAGACCTCAGTGTTTTCTCCTCGCTACGAACGTATGGAGAACATTGGCGCTTTAATGGCGGATTGTTTCAAGGCATCGAAGCGCTCTTGGAAGGGCTGCTTGAGCAGGCGACCCTTGTTAGCAAGCTCATCGGAGCGGCTTTGCTCCTGATACTCGGTGTCCTCCTGATACAACATCAAGTGTCGGTGTGTAATGCCAGTATTCTCACGTTTGCTGCCATCCTCTTACTCTCACCCACAGTTTATCCCTGGTACTTGCTGTGGTTTGCCGTGCTGCTTCCCTTGAGTTCTTTACCGAGGTGGATCAATTACAGTCTGTTGAGTTTCTGTTGGAGTTCCTTACTCTCCTACGCAGTACTGGCGCACCCAGAACGTTGGGAGCTCTCATGGGAGATTCTGGCTGTTGAATATCTCCTGCCGATCGTAGTCGGGGCGGTGTTGTATATTCAGGAAAGGAAAATGAAAGAGGAATGAGCAGAAGAACCGTAGGTGGTCCATCACGAACGGCCAA
>CAYGNZ010000305.1:0-4829 GCA_964351345.1 uncultured Bdellovibrionales bacterium
GATGGCACGAACGTTGAGCCGAAAGATGCGGTGATGATTGCCGATCTCCTTGAGCTCGACATCAAAGGCGCACAAGCACTCGGTATGGAGACCATATTCGTTCTAAGTGGTGTTGATGACGAACTAGACATCGAACGAACTGGAATCACGCCCGACCACACAATCACCAGCGCAGCGGCGCTACGATAACAGTTCGCAGAGGCGAGTTGCTATTCGTCTTCAACTAAATCTTGAAACTGTTGATGCGTTTTCTCCTGCGCGTCCTCCAGCGAGGAGGCAACATCACGCGCCTTTTCTTTGGGAGTATTGACGTATTCCTTGATAATGTTTCGCTTAGGCTTCTTCCCTTGGCCTCCTTCGCAAGCAGATAGTGCAAGCATTAGGCAAACAACAAGTAGTCCGAGTCTCATCGCATCTCCTTTGGATTAGGCATTCTTTTTCAGGTCGTAGACGTCCTCGTCTAACAGCAGGCGGGTACGAGCACGAATTTTTTCATCATCCGACGCCTTGGCGTCAGTGAGAAACTCAGGATTCTCTATCAGGAAATCTCGCATGGTGGTGTAAGGATCATCGAGGTATTGAAGGAGCTGCTGCTCTTGCTCGTGGTCAATGAGGCCAAGTTCGCTTGCATCTGAGAACAACTCTGGACTGACCACAAAAAGACTTGCAGTTTCTAACACCCCGGAGTCGGCAAGCGCTTCAGTGCCATGCTGAGCACGATCAACACAATTGAGCGAAAAAAGAAGTTTACCCCCCAGCGCAGAAACCGCGGGGCACCATTTTTTGACGTAGCTTGAACCAACCGTAAGGAGGTCTGCAACATGCAGTACTTGGGCATCCTCAAGGCTTTCCACTGCCACGCCTTCCTCATCAACAATTGATAAATCGTTGTAAATGTAGAGGCAGGGTTTCTCGAGCTTTTCGGCAATCAGTGGCGAAAAGAACCAATCACGTCGCTGTCCACCAGCGATGTGAGTGATCTCACTTAAGGGAAAGGCTTCCGCCGCAAGTGCGGTCATTCCATCGATTACGGATTTGAAGATGCTGTTTGCGGTGTACACATCTCGCAAGAGCGAAAGAATATTACTCGGAAACTCCCTACGCTCCTCCCCATGTTCTGAGATATACTCTAGGAGATCTTCAGCGCACTCTGGGCCGCCACAAAGAAAATGAGTTGCGATAAAATAGGGTCCGAGCAGACCAGAGGTAAAAGAAAACGGGCGTTCAGGTGGAGCGACCTTAAACGCCTGGGTTTCAAAAAGCCACTTCACATTTGCTTGCTGTTGGGCGTCCCACATTACCTTAATTCCCTATCACATCCGTCCTGACCAATTTCGATCGGACTTATTCTCTACCAAAAGCAGCGGAAAATAAGAGCCTGCCGCTAAGGTGAAATACTATTCAATAATCCGTTTTCAAACACTAATCGCACACGCAGGAGGTAGTTACGAACAAAATCAACGGGGTTCCTATCTACCGCAAAGGCCCTGATAATGCTCCATCTTGCTTCACGCTGAAAATTTAGGAAGATTTGCTGTTCAAGGAGTTCACTATTTTTTAACCTGAGGCAGCCTAGCTTACCAACTAATAAAGACACGTCATGCGAATACTTATTTGTCTTCTTCTACTTCTCTCCCCCCTCGCAAACCCTGACACTGCCTCCGCTGGAGACAAGAGTAAGGTCGTTTACCGAGTAAACCAATCGATTAGCGACGGAAAAAATGGTCGAGTTTGGCGACAGTGGCGAGAGAATGTTGCGAATCGTCGAATAGAACGCGTAGAGGCAGTGTTGAAAAGGACAAAAGGCGCCAATGATACTTTTGTAAACCTGCGCTTCGGTAATGGTGAGGCGTTTGAAAATGGGAAACAAATTTTTATTAGAGATGGAGAAAAGCAAACAGTCGCCTGGCAAGTAGGCGCGCTCCCGAGCGGACAGCCGCTGGTGTTCAACGCCTACAATGGTGAGGTACAGCTTGAACGAGTGATTCTGTATTATCCTCAGCCTGCAACTAGTGTGTCCACCAGCGGTGGATCAAAAAAACCGGATAGCTCAAAACCGGGCTGGCATGCAGCCGTTGACAGTGTCACAGGTGATACCTCAGCCGCAGGGCGTTGCCGCAGAGCAAAAAGAGTTCAGGCACCAAAAATTGAGATCGGCAAAGTTGAAGCAACCGGTGGGCTGTTCTCCGGAAAGTATCATATCTCCGGCTCGCTTTTTGGCTCTTGTATCGAAGAGGCAGGCTACTTTGAAAACGCAAAACTCAAGCAGAAAATAGAGTTTCCACTTACCGACACCGTGAAACGTGTAGAGTTTAAGGTGAACACCAAAACTGGTAAAAATGGCGAAATTAGAATTTACTCTACCACCGGCCAGGAAAGCATAGAATTCGTTGACGAAATCGTCGCCCGAGAACAGTCCGTCTATCGTTGATGCGACGTCTTAAGAATTCTGCGGCAATTGCATAAAAATCTGATCAGGCAAAGCGAGCTGGCAATCTAGGCGCCTGTTTTTGCGAGCATATGGAGCGTTTCTCGAACGCTCCCGATATATGAGCCACCGAATAAATTTGCGTGGTTCATTAAGTGGTAGAGATTCAGCACCACCTTTCGATCTTCAAAACCGGGTGAAAGGGGCAGCATTTCTTCGTACGCTTGCAGCACCCGACGAGGAGGAGAAGAAAATAACTGCATAAACGCTAGATCTGCTTCTCGGTTGCCGTAGTACACCGCAGGATCAATGAGCGCGGGTCCCTTTGTCGACCAAAAAATGTTTCCAGACCAGAGATCACCATGAAGTAGTGTTGGCGGCTCTGGATACTCAGACAATAGGCGTAGAACGACATTCTCAATCGCCTTGAAGGTATCGGCAAAGGTCTCGGTAAACCAAGAATTTTTCTGGCCCAGACGGATCTGCAGTAGCAGTCTGTACTGCAGAAAAAACTCCTCCCAAGATAATTCCGCTTCTCCAGAACCATCTTTTGCAGATGAAGGTAGATTTTTTTGAGGGGTCAAACCGATGTAGTTATCCGCAGAAAAACCGAAACGTGAACCGCGGCAGGAGTGAAGCTTCGCAAGGCCCCGACCAAACTCCTCTTCAGCGTCTCTCGATTGCGCGCCCTGGGTAAGCGCCTCCATGAGAATCCAGGACACCGTATCGTCTGTTGCGGTATGTCTCACTTCTGGAACAATCATCGCTTTCGCTGCTCGCAGTTCACTCAATCCCGCCGCTTCTGCAGTGAAGAACTCCGCCGGAGCATGCTCAAGGAATTTCAGGAAATACGTCTGATTGTCGCTTAGACGAATGACGTTGGCTGTACTAATGCAGCCTCCCGAAGCCGGCTGCACATCAATCACCTCGGAATCAAACAGGGACTTAAGTTGCCGCCGTATGCCCGCTGGGAGGGACATGCTTAGCCCTCGGCGCGAAGGAGGTCATTAAGAAGCGCCTGACAACTTCGCTCAATTATCTGATAGACGCCCTCGAAATCACCCGTGTAGTACGGATCAGGCACATCAAGGTCATCACTCTCTGAGTCATACTCTCGCAAACAGAAGAGGCGATCGTGTGGAACTTTAAAGTTTCGCACATCATCCAGGTTGCTGCGATCCATAGTGACGACGATATCAAACTTCTTGAGGTCGCCGATTTTTATTTGCCGAGCACGGATGCCCGCAAGAGAGACGCCATGTTTTTTGGCAATTTCTCGACTCCCCGCATGCGGAGGATTACCGACATGCCAAGAACCGGTGCCGCAGGAATCTATTTTAAAGTTCGCCTCCTCACCCCGCTCCACAACGAGGGCACGGAACACTCCTTCTGCAAGAGGCGAACGACAGATGTTTCCCAAGCAAACAAAGAGGACTGATGTTGAAGCCATTACGCGCGAACCTGTCCTTTGCCACTCACAATATACTTATACGTCGTCAATTCCTCGGGACCTACCGGACCTCGCGCATGAAGTTTATCTGTACTAATGCCCATCTCTGCCCCGAGGCCAAATTCGCCGCCATCATTAAACCGAGTACTGGCATTTATCATCACCACTGCGGAGTCAACTTGAGCGCTAAACGAGTGTTGCGCTGCGGAGTCTTGAGCAATAATGGCATCCGTATGACGCGAGCCATGTCGATTGACATGATCGACTGCTTGCTGCACCCCATCAACTACTGCCACGGCGAGAGTAAGATTGAGATATTCCGCATCCCAGTCTTCCTCTTGGGCCGCTTTGGCCGATGGCATCAACTTCTGCGCTTCCGAATCGGCCCGCAGTTCCACTCCTTCTGACTGTAGTGACTTTTCTATTTGCGGTAAGAACTCCGCGGCGATGTCCCTATCAACCAGCAGGGTTTCCAACGCGTTGCAAACACTGGGCCGCTGGCATTTCGCATTGAGCACAATTGCCTCTGCAATCTTCAGATCTGCACTCTTATCAACATAGACATGGCACACACCTTTATAGTGTTTCAGCACTGGCACGCGAGCCATCTCTGCAACCGCCCGGATAAGACTCTCCCCTCCCCGCGGAATCACGAGGTCAATAGTCTCTTCTTGCTGAACAAGCTCACGTACTAATTCTCTCTCGGGGGTGCGGACTAGTTGTATCGAGTTTTTCGGCAGTCCAGCTTTCTCACTTGCTTCAATTAGAATGTCAGCGATCGCATTATTTGAGTGACGAGCTTCCTTTCCTCCACGAAGAATCACCGCATTGGATGTCTTCACGCATAAGGCAGCAGCATCAGCCGTGACGTTTGGTCGAGACTCATAGATGATCGTAATCACCCCAATAGGCACGCGCACCTTGGATATTTCAATCCCCGAGCTTGGTCTA
>CAYGNZ010000306.1:0-4526 GCA_964351345.1 uncultured Bdellovibrionales bacterium
CATTACGCTTTCTTTTCCTTCCCCACCGCGAGCACTGTTACTCTTGGAGTCTTTCGTTGCAACGACTTTGTCCAACGCAGAGGCCTATGCCCCCTTGAGAAGTTTGCGCAATTTCTTCCTCTCTTCTTCTGAAACGAGATTAAGAAAAGCAGGGTCTTTTGTTACCGCTAACAGCTCCTCTCCATCACCCGTCGGACTACGCTCAAAAATAGGTACAAGTTGAAGTTCGCCCTTGGTAATTTCTGGACTACTGATTCTCTGAACTACTCGCTGTCCTGCTGCATTAAGTTGCAATTCGACAATCAACGATAGGCTTTCAGCAAAAACTTTTTCATCAAAGCCCCCTGCATCTCCTCGCAAAAAGATAGAGACGAGATGATTTGCTGATGCCGCAGCCACTGAAACCGACACTTGGGTTTGACGAGGCATTACATGCAGCAAGTACTCAAGCTCACTTGCACGACAATCGTCAAAAACTAAATGTGATAAACGAAGGCCAGAGAGATGCCCTAATACAAGCGGCAAATGCCCGTCCTTGAGAAGAGTATAGCTTCGCTGAATCTCAGACTGAGACAGAACCGCTGACCTTTGCAAAAGCGCAAGACTGGGCACCTCTGCTGCCTCTTTCAGTAAAGCAGAAAGAAGACTGCTCTTACCGGATCCCCGAGATCCCGTCACGACGACACTCAGGCCCTCAGCAAGCGCCACTCGTAGAACTGTCGCAGCGTCTTCAGTTATCACCTCTTTTGCGATGAGCTGCGTTAGATCAATTTCGTTCGCCACGAATCGCGAGATTGTGGCACTCGGACCATCCTTGACTAAGGGGGAACACACCGCAGAAATTCTTAGTCCATTGGGCAATACCGCTTCAGCATGAGGGTGCTCTGCATCAAACGGTACTTCTATCGAAGCAAGAAGAGACGCTAAGCGATTCTGTAGAGCATCGCCTGTTGAAAATTCGATATCGCTCGACTCTAAAACTCCGTCCCTTTCTACGAGTATGTTGTTGTAAGAACGAATAAGAATCGATGAAATGCTTTGATCCTCAAGCAAATCTGCTAAGGCCTCATCGTTTACGATAGGCCCTGCGGCACTTGCTGAGAGAGGAACTTCTACTGGCTCTGGCTCGGGTTCAGGCTCTGGTTCCGGCTCGGGCTCGGGTTCCGGTTCCGGTTCTGGTTCAGGTTCTGGCTCTGGTTCAGGTTCTGGTTCAGGTTCTGGTTCAGGTTCTGGCTCAGGCTCTGGCTCTGGCTCAGGTTCTGGCTCAGGCTCTGGCTCTGGTTCTGGTTCTGGTTCTGGTTCTGGTTCTGGCTCAGGCTCTGGTTCTGGCTCAGGTTCAGGTTCAGGAGCAATAAACTCGGCTGAAACAATGAATGTTCCGATAACCAAACGCTCCGAAACATCAAGCACCGCTTCCTCGCCAGGAGTTAGGGGAGTATCCTCGAGAAAAGTACCGTTTGAACTACCGACATCGAGTACACAAACTTTGGGTGAACCAGAAGATTCATTGAGAAGCAATTTCGCATGAGAACCTGAGACGTCAGGTTCAGCGAGCACGATGTCGTTTGAACTCGATCGCCCTATCGTAATCTCTTTTGAGTCAAGAGTCTTTGACAGGACTTCAACCGCGCCGCGTCCCTCTTGAAGCTGTTTAACTATTACCCGAATTGACATCTATTGCTCCGTAATTAATTTTGCAGATACTAATCGGCTGTTTCTTGCTTTTTAGTAATAGCGCCACCCTCTTGGATAGTCGAGTCCTCCAGATTCGGTTCAAATACTTCTTCACTGGCTGTTTCAATCTTTTGCACATCTTCTGCAAACATATTGCCACCAAAAAGACGAATACCCGCCAAAACAAGCAAGAGTATCAACACACTCAGTATCAGAATCTCAGCAATAGCCATTCCCCGTTCGAAAATCCGTAGCCGCTGTCTGAGCGTCCGAGATGTGCTGGAGGATTGCAGACTATTTTTTACCATATTGCTCAGCTTCTTTTGTCCCGTTTAAGATAGCTCTAGCAAGGCGCGTCGGAAAACGACAGTTCTTAGCGATCTCGGCAGGGATTCAAAGCTTCAAAGTAGTCGTTTCGGAACGTCTGCTAAATATGACTCGCCAGCTCACGAAGGATAAATAGGGAGAGGTCGGGTTGCAGCAAGCTTGGTTCAAGCAGGATTTGATTAATTTTCATTACCCGAGAAGAGGGCCATGCGCTGGTGTCAGCCGCCGTGGCTTTCCCCGGATCGAGAATCGGCACTCCAATCGCTCGAAGACTTTGCAGGGCGTGCTCCACTTTCTCCTCTGCGCTGATTGTGCATTTGAGCAGGAGGTGCCGACGAGCATACTTCTCTGCTAACCTGCTACAAGCGATTCGTTGTTCCGCACGATGCAAACTCGCATCGAGAACCACCACTTTACCCTCTGCAAGTGCGAGCTCTGCGGCACGAAGCAATCGGTCAAATCGTACATCGGAAGCAAATGGTGCTTCCAGGATTTCTTGATTTTCAAGAGGTTGTTCAGTGAGCCGAACGCCGTCGAGAAAATCGACCAGATTTTGGCTTACCCCGTACCGTGCATCAGAAAAACTTCCTCCAACTCCGATCAAAAACGGATCTCGAAGATCCAGAGAGACCCGCAACGCAAACGCAAGAAACTTATTTGCTCGCGCAAAATCCTTTGCATCACCAGACTCAAATAATTCACGCGCCCGGCAAACCGAGGCTGCCGTGAGATAGTAGCGGAACAAAATATCGTCGACTACTTCGGGAAAGGCGTTAAAATACTGCGCTTCGATTTCACGGGCGAGCCCCCCGTGACCTTGCACTTCAAGATCTGCAGAGAGACTTGCAAGATCAAATAGAAGATCCTCTAGAACCTCTCCTCTCTCTGCGGAACGTCCGAAAAATGAAACCGCGCGAGCCTCTTCGAGCAAGGGGTGCACTGTTATATGCTCAGCCCGAAGCGCTCCGTGGCAAGGAACAACAAATCCTTTTTGGGCTCGTTCATAAAAGTGTTCAAAGTATTTTGAGCGGGTCGCATTCAAAAAACCCCGCGCTTGCGTGAGCGCAGACTGAGAGAATGGATCAATTAAGTTCCCGTAGATTTTTGAAAAGCGCTCAAGACCGAGCGATGCAGAATCCTCACTTACTTGAATGATATCTCGCTCTCGCTCAAAGAACATTCGGCGGCCATCACGCTGTTTGCGTTTATGGAACCGCACTAAACGTTTGGCAATTTCTGCAACTTGCTCATGTGTGAGTTCATCTTCTTCGAGCAATATCTCTGAGAGTCGATGTCCCTCTGGAATTCGACGCATCACAATCGCCGCTTGATCCGCGTTGAGAGGTGGCTCCTCTGGATTGAGTTCGCTCGATCGCAGCTCAGTGATCCAATGAGGCTCATTGTCAATTGTTCGCAGCAGACGCACGCCGAGAAAAAGCTCGGGAGCTAGTTCGCGATTTCGCTTAATTTCTAGACAGACTCTGCGCCAAATTTCTGGGAAGGAGGCATCATGTACTGCTTGAGAAGAGCGCGGAGTGGGTTTGAGAAACTTATAGACAACGCTCTCTCCAAGCACCACGTAGGCAAAACGAGTTTCTCGAACTTCTTGTTTCTCAAATCCTTGCGGATAGAACCAAGAAAGTTCTAACCAATCTGCGAGATCGAGCTCACTGCGCGCCCAACTTTGCTGAGAATTTTTTCCGGCTCGCGGTGGGAGTTGCGCAGTAGTTCGAGAACGAGCGGATGAGGCATCTTGAATCGGTTCAAGACCACTTGGACGCACACCCTGTCTTCTTTGATTGGCTGCCTGGGCCATAAAAACCGTCACTATTGCTTTTCGAGGCACAGCACTGGATAACTACTGTAATTTGTAGCGTGTATTGTGCAATCACACACCAAAAATTTCAGGAATATCGGTGAACTTCATTTTTCGCCTACTTTTAGGTCAATTTTTACTACTGGCGTTTTCTCTCAGCGATTCTCTCGCGGCTGAGGCACGGGTAGTTTCCGCCTGTCCCGATACGCGAGGCAAACTCATAGTCTCAATACTCAACGTCGGTCAGGGAGATGCGACCTTAATTCAATGCCCTGATGGCCAAACCCAAACGCTCCTTGATGCAGGAGAATCTCAAAGTCGTTATCCAAACGCGGAGAAGCTATTGCTTACCGCACTTAGTCAACGGCTCGGCGATGACAAAATCATTGAGAATGCTATTGCAACTCATCCACACCAAGATCATCTCTTTGGTTTTGCTTCAACACTTCCTGATGCGGGCTATTCGTTCGCTCGGTACTTCGATAATGGAGCTGACAATCCAGACTCGACGCTTGAGGAACAGATTCGAGAAAAGATTCTGGCCAAGGGCGGAAGCTATGTAGACCTATCACGTACAGACGTAGACTCAATTCTCCTCTGCCCCAAAAGCGGAATCCGTTTGCGATTGCTTCAACATACTGAGGCACAGGATCGCGCTCTGGATTGCCCGAGGCAATTAAACGACTGTTCGCTCCTTTCGAGATTGGAT
>CAYGNZ010000306.1:4536-4828 GCA_964351345.1 uncultured Bdellovibrionales bacterium
TTTCTGTTTATGGGCGACAGTCTCCTTGCGCGTGAAGCAGTACTGCTTGAGGAAAAAACTTCTCGAGAGTTTCTTGCAAACGCCCATGTGATGAGCGGAGGACATCATGGCTCTGGCTCATCTTCTCTGCAACTACTGAGGCTCGTTCGTCCTTGGTTTCTCACTCTCTCCACCGGCACTCCGGGGAAAGGCACCACCTCTCAATTCGCATTTCCTGAACATGAGGTGCTTGGCAGGATTCAGAATTGGTTCGAAGAATCGGGGCGAAAAATTAAGGTTTCACAAGCTCAGC
>CAYGNZ010000307.1:0-4827 GCA_964351345.1 uncultured Bdellovibrionales bacterium
TAAAGGGTGCTCGGGTAATTGATCCGGCCCAGGGTATTGATGAGGTGCGCTCGGTTCTCGTAGAGGATGGAGTAATCGTCGCAGTAGACTCCCCAGGAGCATTTGAAGGGGTTGGTGATGCACGTTGTTTAGACCTCGAGGGTAAACTACTCACTCCAGGGCTTGTTGATATCCACGTGCATCTTCGAGAGCCGGGGCAAGAATGGAAAGAAACAGTTGAGACAGGTGTCAAAGCTGCAGTTGCCGGAGGTTTTACCCGCGTTTGCTGCATGCCCAACACCCGACCCATTAATGACTGCTCTTCGGTAACAGAGAATATCTTAGAGAAAGCTCGAGCGGCCAACCTTGCCACGGTGCTGCCGATTGGGGCGATCACCATGGGTTCAAAAGGTGAGTCCCTTGCTCCCTACATCGAGTTAAAAAATGCGGGTTGTGTTGCGTTCTCAGATGATGGTTGGCCGGTATCAAATGCTGGGGTGATGCGCAAAGCGCTTGAGTATAACTTGATGCTGGGAACCGTGCTCACCGTGCATGAGGAAGATCTGAGCCTTTCAGGCGGTTTTTCGATGAATGAGTCAGCGCGAAGCGTGCGAATGGGTTTGAAGGGGATGCCCGATGCCGCTGAGAACGTAATGATTGCACGCGATATCGAGCTTGCTCGCCTTACCGGAGGACGGGTGCACTTTTGCCATGTCTCTACGGCGCGAGGAGTGGAACTTATCAGGCGAGCGAAGGAAGATGGCATCCCGGTAACCGCGGAAGTGCTTCCGCATCACTTCATCCTCGATGAGTCAGCAGTAGCTGGATACAACACGCAAGCAAAAATGAGCATGCCTCTGAGATTACCTGAGGATGTGCAGGCGATGTGTGAGGGCTTGCGTGATGGAGTAATTGACTGCATTTCAAGTGACCATGCCCCTCACGAATCAGACTCTAAAACAATCGAATTTGATAAGGCATCTTTCGGTATTCTTGGCTTGCAGACGACACTCCCGCTGACACTACAAAAAGTACGCGAGGGGGCATGGAGCCTGACACGCGCGATTGAGGCACTGACAATTGATGCAACCCGCTGCCTGAACCTCGCTCCTGCGAGTTTAATCAAAGGCTCTCCGGCTGACATTACCGTTATTGATACGGAACGCTCGTTTGTACTCGAGCGTTCTCATATCCTCTCAAAAAGTATCAACACCCCATTTTTCGGCACTGAGCTACAGGGACACGCAGAACGCACCTTTGTGGCCGGTCGAGAAGTCTACTCAATAGAGCAATTGTTCGAGAAAACAGAAGGAGGCCAGTAAGCGTTGAGCAGCAAGTCTGAAGGAACAAGCACCCCGGCACTACTCGCTCTTGCGGATGGCACCGTTTTTCGCGGGACGGCTATTGGCAAAATAGGCGAAACCAGTGGTGAAGTAGTATTCAATACCTCCATGTCTGGTTATCAGGAAATACTTACTGACCCCTCTTACGCCTTTCAATTGCTCACCTTTACCTATCCCCATATCGGAAATGTCGGAGTCAATGACGAAGATATGGAATCCGATTCCGTTCATGCTGCAGGAATTATTGTGCGAAGTTTCTCTGAGCATTACTCGAATTTCCGAGCGCGTTGCTCATTGCAAGAGTTTCTCGAAGAACAGGGAGTAGTTGGAATTAGCGGTCTTGATACCAGAGCGCTCGTGCTGCACCTTCGAGAACACGGCTCTCAGATGGGAATTATCTCCTCAGTAGAGAGTTCCGAAGATGCGCTCATTGCGCGGGCGAAGGCCTTGCCAAGTATGGAGGGTTTGGACCTTGTAGAGAAAGTCAGCACGAAAGATGCGTATGACTGGAAGCAGGGGACATGGAAACCGGACGCGGGGTATACTGAGCTCAGCGAGGAGGAGCTCTCCAGCCGACCCCTGATTGTCGCACTTGATTTCGGCATTAAGTTTAACATCCTACGTCTCTTAACCGAGACGGGCTTTCGGGTGAAGGTAGTTCCCGCAACGACCTCTGCGGAGGAAATACTAGCTGAGAATCCCGCGGGGGTGTTTCTCTCGAACGGCCCAGGAGATCCTGCTGCGGTGACCTACGGAATAGAAACCGTGAAAGCGCTACTTGGTAAGGTGCCGATGTTTGGTATTTGCCTTGGACATCAGATTCTTGGTCATGCCCTGGGAGCAAGCACCTATAAACTAAAGTTTGGACACCGCGGGGGGAATCATCCGGTGCGAAACGAGCTCTCGAAGCTTGTTGAAATCACGGTGCAGAATCATGGATTCGCCACTGATGCGCGAAGCTTCCCTCAGGGAGTTACCCTTACGCATCTAAACCTCAACGATGAAACCGTTGAGGGACTAGAGGTGGCAGAGAAAGGGGTATTTTCCGTGCAATATCATCCCGAGTCTTCACCGGGACCAAATGATGCCCAATATCTTTTTGATGAATTTAAGAAACGTGTGGACGGATGGGCAGGAGCCGCCAAGGAGAGTAACTAGTGCCGAAGCGAACGGATATCAAAAGTATATTAGTTATTGGTTCAGGACCTATTGTCATCGGTCAGGCCTGTGAGTTTGACTACTCAGGGACGCAGGCAATTAAAGCCTTAAAAGAAGAAGGATACCGGGTACTACTGGTGAACTCGAATCCTGCGACCATCATGACCGACCAGAATTTCGCAGATCGAACCTATATTGAACCCATTACCTGTGACTATGTAGCCGGGGTGATTGAGCGAGAACGGCCTGATGCACTGCTGCCGACTATCGGTGGTCAAACGGCACTTAACGTTGCAATTGATTTGGAAGAAGCAGGAGTTTTAGAAAAGTTCAATGTGGAGCTTATTGGGGCAAGTGTTGAGGCTATTAAAACTGCTGAAGACCGAGAGCGTTTCAAAAACGTTGCTTCAAAAATTGGTTTAGACAGTGCCCGCAGCCGAATTTGCACCACACTTGAGCAAGCAAGAGATGCGGTCGCTGAGATTGGCTATCCCTTCATTATTCGTCCTTCTCGCACACTGGGTGGTGCTGGTGGAGGTGTGGTTGAGCGTGAAGAAGACTTCGAGTCAAAGGTGAATTGGGGCTTTGAGTGTAGCCCTAATCATGAATTGCTTATCGAAGAATCTCTTGTCGGTTGGAAAGAGATGGAACTCGAGGTGATGAGGGATACCAAGGACAATGCGGTCATTATTTGCGGTATTGAAAACATCGATCCCATGGGTTTGCATACGGGTGATTCGATTACCGTAGCACCAATTCAGACGTTGACGGATAAAGAGTATCAACGTTTGCGCGATTCTTCACTTCGTTTGATGAAAGAGATTGGCGTGGATACCGGGGGGTCAAACGTGCAGTTTGCAATTGACCCGAAGAGTGGGCGGCAGATTGTCATTGAGATGAACCCACGGGTTTCACGTAGCTCTGCGCTTGCTTCAAAAGCGACCGGGTTTCCGATTGCCAAGATCGCAGCAAAACTTGCCGTGGGCTACACGCTTGATGAACTTCCTAACGACATTACCAAAGAAACTCCAGCCTCCTTTGAGCCCAGTATTGACTATGTCGTGGTGAAAATTCCGCGCTTTACCTTCGAGAAATTTGAAGGCGCGGATACGACTCTTGGCACCCAGATGAAATCTGTTGGTGAAGCGATGGCGATTGGAAGGACTTTTACCGAAGCCTTACAAAAAGCCTGCCGCTCGCTTGAGACTGGACGAACAGGCTTGCTCGGAGGAAAAGAAGCGGCACTTTCTCTTGAGGATCTTGAACAGCCGATTTCACGGCTCAATGCCGATCGCATGTATCAAATCGCTCGCTGCCTTGAGTTGGGAATGAGTGTGGAGGAGCTTCACGAAAAGACATTTTACGATCACTGGTTTTTAAACGAGATGAAGACGATAGTTGATCTCGAATCTCGTTTGCAGGGGCAAAGTCTAGAGTCTTTAAGCAGGGAAGCGCTACTTGAGGCAAAGCAATGCGGGGAGAGTGATAATCGACTCGCGCAGATCCTTGGCGGTGAAACAACGGAGCAGCAAGTCCGGGCAAAACGTAAAGAGCTGGCGATTTCGCCTGCGTTTAAAGTTGTTGATACCTGTGCCGCGGAATTCTCTTCCAATACGCCATACCTTTACTCGAGTTATGAAGCGACCTCTGACGCCACCCCAACAGATGCGAAGAAGATAATGATTCTGGGCGGTGGCCCAAACCGCATTGGTCAAGGTTTGGAGTTTGATTATTGCTGTGTGCACGCCGCGTTTTCTCTTCGGGAAGCAGGTTTTGAAACTATCATGCTGAACTGTAACCCGGAGACGGTCTCTACTGACTACGACACCAGCGATCGCTTGTACTTTGAGCCACTGACGTTTGAGGATGTACTGGAAGTGGTCGAACGTGAGAAACCTTGGGGGGTAATCATTCAATACGGTGGCCAAACGCCGCTTCGGCTTGCGCAGTCGTTGAAAGAAGCGGGAGTGCCGATTATTGGCACAAGCCCTGACTCAATTGATCTCACTGAAGACCGGGAGCTGTTTAGCTCCTTGCTTAACCGAGTCGAGCTCAAGCAGTCAGAAAGTGGTACCGCCGTGAACGAAACACAGGCGGTAGAAGTTGCAGAGCGGATTGGATTTCCATTGATGGTCCGACCATCCTTTGTTCTGGGTGGTCGCGCGATGGCAATTATTCACAACACTGAGGAGTTGCGACGCTATATTAAAGAGAGTGTTGAAGTTTCTTTCGACAGACCCGTGCTCCTTGATCGCTTTCTTGCCGATGCGATTGAGGTGGATGTGGATGCGGTCTGTGACGGAAAGGAAGTGATCGTTGCTGGAATTGTTGAGCATATTGAACGAGC
>CAYGNZ010000308.1:0-4826 GCA_964351345.1 uncultured Bdellovibrionales bacterium
CGTGAGCAATCGCATGTTCGACGGACTCGAAATGATGATGTTGAGCTAAAAAAGTCCCGTGCTGATCTAAAATCAAGGTGTAGCCCTTATCTCCGTATGCTTCTGAAAATGCGCCATCAATTGTAACTGCCTGTCCGCTGCGCTTTAAAGGAGACTCTCCCTTTTCGATTTTCACCGGCACATGACCGTTCACAATTAAGCCCTTCGCTGGATCGACATCGAATTCTTTTAAGACGCTTTGACAGAACGCGGTGTCGTGCAGCATGGAAAAGTAGGGGTTTTTCTCTTCTTTTTTCGCTGCTTCATCCTCGATGAGATAATTTTCAAATGTCGTCATTTTATCTTTTCCAAACCAAGGAGATTTTGGACCTGACCAAAGATACCAAAGCAGATCCAAGTCGTGAACCTGCGGCTTGCGGAACGCTCGAAGAACCACGTCCTGAAGTTTCTCAAAAAGCGCCCGACCAGCATACTCATTGCCATCGACTTCAAGACTGAGAAATTTCCCCGAGGAATCGCAAGGCACACACGCATGAAAAATTAAGTTATTGTCGCGAATAAGGTACATTGCTCCCCGTTTTGCAAGGAACTTCATGTGTGCCCAAAGCAAGGGACTTTGCTTAAACGATTGTGTGAGCTGCGTAATGCACTCCTCTTCCTCTGAGCTCAGTCGGTATGGATCTTCAGAATCGATTGTCGGGAAGAAGTTTTCTTTCAGGGGATACCTTGTGCCGTCTATCGTTATCTCCGCAGTATTTGAATCAATCTGATGGAGCAAGCGACGATTTTCAAGATCAAACTGAGGGTTTCGCTCGATTAGTTGTCCTTCCAATTTACATTGTAAAACTGCGATAGCCTTCTGCATACGTGCAAGCAGTAAGTCTCCTCGACGAGTTTTTACTTTGCCTTTGAAGCAATCAGCGGGATCATTGCGATACATCTCGTTTGCCAGCCGCTCTAGTGGAGCAAGCGGAATACCGTATCCCTCCTCCAACTGATCCGTTGCACCGTATCTAAGCGAGACCCTGATTACACTAGCAACGCAGGCCTGATGCCCCAAACATGCCCCCATCCAATGTCCGTCATGATTTCCCCAAGTAAAGCGCACATTGGGCTGTCGCATCAGATAATTAATAACGAGATCCATGCGCGGCCCACGGTCGCCAAGGTCCCCTGCGACAATGACCTCAGAAACTGACGCGTTTCGAATGATGCGCGCAAAAGTTCGGAGTAAATCTAAGGCTTTCTCGTAGTCAGAATAGGTTTCAACAAGCGCACGGAGATATTTCTCGATAGATTCAGGCCGATCGCGTAGGAGCAACTCCTCAATGATAGGACGCAGATGTAGGGGGATGACCTCATTGACGCGCTCAAGCTTTTGACTGCGCAATAAACTTCGCAGCAGCAAAAACATATTCCCCAACCATGAAAGCATTTGCTCTGCGCGTTGCGTTTCATCCTCTTTGATATAGTGTCGGAAGGCCTCGCGCGGATAGTACATCAGCATGAGCAACTCATCTCGTTTCTCAGCCGAAAGAACCTCGCCGAGTAGTTCTTCTACGAGTAGGCGAAGTGAGCCAGAGGCGTTGTTAATCACGTGCCGCAACTTCTTAAATTCGCCATGCACATCACTGATGACATGTATTGTCTCGGTTGGTAGAGCGAGACTTGCTCGAAGGCGTGCAATTTCTGTGAGAGCGCTATTGGTGTCCGGGTAGCGGGCGCCAATTTCTTCAAGGTTGTTGACCAGATGAAACTGCGCTTGCGCGCCAAACAAGAGCCCTGTCTATATGTTTCATCACACCAATGCCTTATGCCTTCGTATGTCCTCTACTACTGTGTGTAGCGGTCTTCTGCATCTAATGCACGTATTGATCTGTGGGGGCAAGGTAGTGTGTTGGCCAAGTCTTAAACTAGATTGGTCATAAAGCACTGATTCGACGTTATTTTTAGGTCTGTGTAAACCAGGGGGTCCGGCCTGTTTCAATTCCGCATATAGCCTGATACTCTTCCGCAAAATCAGCAGCCCGCGCTACGATCTCTTTCCCTTCCTCCATTTGAGTAGATTCGGAAATCACCTATTTCAATACAATCATTGGTATCGGTGTTTTCGGTTCCTAAAAACGGAGGTTTTACCATGAACATAAAGTTGTTTGATCTCTGCAATCACAGCAATTGCCGTCCCATGACTGCGGGTCTCCAGAGCGATACGAAGGACGAACTGAGAGTTCTGATTGAACGCCATTGCGGCATCTTCGTTCGTGACATCGGAGAAGTGCAAGGTAGCGTTGGCACTTCGAACTTTCGGGTGCTCAACGCAGATGATCGAAGATCGTACTGCTTTCGTGTACATCGAAAAATACGTGATGCCGACACGCTTTCTGCTCTTTTGGATCTCCAAGCGAACGTAATGCAGCGACTCTCAAGAGGCCCGCTTGATACTGAGGAGATGCGCGCTGTGATGTGCCCCGTTCCGACTAAAAACGGAACGAGATTTGCCTCGGGAACGTTTGGACAGGAGACACTGCTTCTCCAACTACACCCCTGGGTTGCGAGTCGTTATTTCGCCGGTGGCTCCGAGGCTGAACTGCGAAGTGCAGTGCTTGCTCATGGAGTGCTCGCAGCAGCGATTGCGGATTGTACGCTGCCCGCGGAAACGCACTTAGGGAAGCCGTATTTCCGTGAATTCTTCAGCTCTCTTGAGCCCCTTGACGATGTTATCGAGCGTTGCAGGAGGGTGAACCTTCCCTGGTCGGTGATGATGCTTGAGCAAGAGAACCTTCGTCGGCTTGAAGCCTGTGAGCTACTCCGAGAAGAGCTCCACGATCAGTGTCAGCAAGACCACGGGACACTCTTTCTTCATGATGCTCATCCCCATAACACCTTTTGCGATCCAGATCGTTGCCTGGCGGTGTATGACTTCGAGGGCGTGAGCACCCAAGCGCCACATGCTGCAGTGGGTTCAATGTTGCACCGCTTTCTCCGAGAGCATTGCATCAACGCGCAGTTATTCACCCCTGAAGCAATCGGGCCGATACTGCGCAAGTGCCTCGCTTGGTACGAGGAAGGGCGAGGCCGTAAAGAGTATGAACTCACCGAGATCTTTCCTCGATGGCCCTTGCTGGTCAACTACGCCAAGACTCGCATCGTGCTTCGCGCATTGCTTGATGAACCATCCGATGATGAGCGACAGCGCCTTCGTTCTGAATTGGCAAAGTTCCTCGGTTACATCTGGGAGCTTGAGCGATTTAGCGTTTAAGCTGAGGCCGGAGAGGTCCGCAGGCAGTATCTCGGCGTCGCCGAGATACTGCCTTTTTTACTTTTTATTTTAGACCGAAAACATCCATACTTGTGAAATATCTAGTATTTACAGGCTTATAGGAGGCAGCCAAATAAAACATTTGCATAAACGAACGTTCGTGCTATTTTGGTTTGCATGAGCAAAGGCAATCAAACACGACAGCAGATCTTAGACGCGGCACATCAGCTCGCATCTGCCCATGGTCTGAAGGACTTAACGATTGGAGCACTCGCCCGCGAGGTGGGGATGTCGAAAAGCGGGCTGTTTGCGCACTTTCAATCGAAACAAAATCTTCAACTCGCTCTTCTAGAACACGTCTCTCAGTGTTTTACCGAACAAGTGGTAGCCCCCGCGCTGTCCTGCCCGAGAGGTATACCTCGGCTTACCGCACTCTTTGAAAATTGGATCGCCTGGCATCGTAGCGTTACCGAAGGGCAGGGAGGTTGCGTGGTAGTCGCGGCGGCCTCGGAGTTTGATGATGAGCCTGGTCCTATCAAAGACTATCTTCAACAAATCCAGAATTCGTTAATGGAAGTGATCAAACGAGTTGCCCAGACCGCGATTGACGAAAAACATTTTCGTTCCGATGCAGACACCGAGCAATTTAGCTTTGATGCGTATTCCATCATGCTTGGCTTCCATCATTTCCACCGTCTTCTGAACGACGCCCAAGCTCAAAAGTATCTCAAGAAGGGTTTCGATCAACTTATCCTATTTTACTCAGTTCACTCACAGGAGTTGTATTATGAACAGGCAAACGTCTAGCGCTACTGCGCATTCCAAAAAGAGTCCTTACCGGCACCCAGTGGTTTCCGGATTCGAAGTCTTAGATAAAGTGAGTCCTCCGCTAGCGACCTTTGCCGGGAAACGCCTATTCGCCTACACGGGGAAACGCCCCTTGTCCAAAGCAGAGCGAGAAATACTGGCGCAAGGAACACGAATTTGTCTGCCCTTACAAAACAAGAGAATACGCGGCTGGCGATGGGGAAGCGGACCGAGTGTGCTCCTCGTTCATGGTTGGGGGAGTTGTGCCGCTCGTTTTTGTGATCTGATTGGACGGCTACAGGCAGAAGGATTTTCTGTGCTGGCATTTGATAAGCCGGGACATGGACAATCGGGCGGAAAATTTTCTAGCCTACCTGAATTCATCGAAGTGATTGATGCCGCATGCAAATACTATGGTCCCTTTCATGCAGTGGTGGCTCATTCTCTCGGAGGGCTCGCTGCGGGGAAGGCGGTGGCCGCTCGGAGAATTTGTGACAAGCTCGTCTTAATCAGTCCGCTTAGCAGCATTGACTCGGGGCTTCATACCTTCGGAGTTCAAACTGGTTTCTCGCAAGATTTTCTTAGTCGAATCAGAACTTCAGTAGAACGAGAATATCGCTTACGTTTTTCAGATTACGATTTTTTCGAGATTGGTGAGGACCTAAATGTTCCTACACTTGTTGTCCATGATGAGGGCGACAAACTTACAAGCTGCAAAGAGTCGCAGGCCTGGGTAGAGCGAGTCGAGTCTGCAAGACTA
>CAYGNZ010000309.1:0-4808 GCA_964351345.1 uncultured Bdellovibrionales bacterium
TCGATTATTGGGGGCTATGTCTATCGCGGAGAAGAGTTACCGGAACTCCAAGGGAAGTATCTATTCGGGGACTTCTCGAGCGGTAAAATTTGGTCGCTCACCCAAGACCAGAATTCCGTTTGGCAACGAGACCAGCTTTTTGAAAGTGAAAGCGACATTTTTGTCGCCTCATTCGGAGAAGACGAAGCCGGTGAAATCTACGTGGTAGAAATCACCGGCACCATTTCAAAAATCAGACTGCGCTAAGCGAGTAGCTCACCAAAGATTGCTAGTGCTTGTGCACTCTGTAGCCTTTTTCAAGCTCCGCGATCGCCGCATTGAGCGCATCGACATTGGCTTGGTCTACAGTCTGCTTTGTCTTCATCGCAGCAACCATCACCGCATGATGCTTGGCCAAACTTGAGAGATAGTCGGCATACTCAGCATCTGTCTTGCTTTTCGGCTTCACCTTTTGAGTAAGGAAATATTCCGAAACGACAGAAATAATATTGGACGCATGATCTTCTTTCGTCATTACCCAGCGAGTAAATTGGTTCTGAGAGAGCGCATCGGACTTTGAGGCAAGCGATTTCAGTTCAGTTACAGCCTTGGCGATAGTTGTCGCATCTTCTTTGAGTCGACTAATTCGTGCGGCATCATCATAGATTCCGCAAGGCACCTGACAGTGCGCTGCCGCCTCATGAACCACGCCAAAAAAAGTGAGGAAAGAAAGCGCAGAGAGAATTACTGTAGTTTTGAGCGAAGAGGTTCTAAGTTTCATCGGGAGTACCTATTAGAAGAGTTCAAAACACTACTGATCGAGAGTGCGTAGGTTAAACCCGCATCATGAGCAAGGCAAACTGCCTCAAACAGATTGGAGCAAACTCTTATCAATGTGCACAGATTGGGTAAGCGGTGACACAAATTGTCACCCGGTGCGACGTTTCACGGTACCCACTAGTTTTGAGTACGAGATTCAACCAGCGCGGTGAATTACCACTTCGAACAATGCTCAATAATTACTGAGTGTTACCAAGGACCATTCGCTAAGCGCAATTTTAAGGGCCGCTCACATGCTCTGGCCCATTACTTGCAATCCCCTGAAGTGGCGTTGGCGGGCGCCAGGTTGAAGAGGGGTTGTTCTTGATTTAGCAGTAAGCGAATCGGTTTTGAGAAACAGCAGAGGAACGTGTCTCCTCTGTAGCGAAAGGTTCTACCACTATGCTCCCTAATCTCTTCAGAGTATTCCTCCTGTCTCTACTCGTGCTTTTTCCTAGCTTTGCTTCAGCGCAAACGACATATTTTCCTGCACGAGGAGTTTGGAATGGTTTCCTTAACCAAATAAATATTCTTGAGTGTGATAACAATAACAATGCGGCGGTGAGTTTCAGCGTCGCGATTGCTACCAGCGGCGGGGCAGAGATTGCCCGACTCAACGATTCCGTTGCTGCCTTTGGTTCGCGCCATATCATCTTGAATGATATCGCGGACGTCGTTGACAACATTGGATTGTTCACCGTCACCTTGGCCAACGGCCAATCAGCACTGGGCGATAAACTCAACTGTAGAACCGTATTCTATCGCCCTGCGGCTGCGGGTTCGCCTAAACAGTTCGAGTATGCCTTTTCGCTTCCCGTTGCCAATGCTCAAAGTGGAACTCTCTCTGGAATCTACAACTCGATCGACCCCTCTGCCGGGAACAACGTCAGCAATAACTGGCTCTCGATAGTAAACCTAGATTCTGCGCCTTTTAATGCAGTGGTCAAAGTATTCGATTCGGCAGGAGCTGTCGCAAGAGAGGTTGGCGTTGGTGGTCTTGCTCCGGGTGCCCGTCAAGATATCGCACTTGGTCATCCCGACGGGCAGATTACGGGGCTCTACGTGGTGGAGCCCGCGGATAACTCTCAGCGATACGATGCGGTGCTGATTCGCTACAACCTTACCCCAACCGGAGATTACAACTTTGCCTTTCCTCTTCGAGGAACGAGTGGTTCTTGTACTGGTAGCCCTGTGTTGGCCTCGACCATGGGTAATGGTTTGACTAAAAACTGGCTAGAAATCGCAAACGCGAATGATAGCGATATTTCAGTAACCGTAGAGGTACGAGACAGCACCGGTGCCTTAGTGCATCAGGAACGTCCGACCGTACCGAAAAAGGGTCAGTATCATGTGTTCCTCAGTAACAAGATTGACCCCGCAGGAACGGGCAACGTGGGCTCCGCTCGAGTGGTTTGCGATGACCCAACCGATAAACTAATTATTCAATCCACATTTTACGGTGCAATTGCAGGGAGCTTCCCTGTTGAATGGGCCTACTCCACCCAAGAATTGGGTCGATCGCCTGTTACCAGTAACGCAACCATAAGTGCCCCGGTCAATACCTTCGTCGGAATGGCAAACTGGTTTAAGTTCGCAGACGCCAGCCTGGCGGCAAGCACTCTTAACTGGAGCTTGTTTGATCAGGCAGGGCAGACAACTGCAGCAGGAGATGTGTTCCTCGCTGGAGGCGGCACTGCTGACCTAGGACTTCACGGACCGCTTGGGCCAGATCAAGTTGGTTCCGTCACGGTAGAAACCTCCACCAACACCGCAAGCTACAGTGGTGAGATGCTGCGGGTACTCTCACGAGTTGACGGACAAATTGGTACTATCATCTCTGTTCCTGGAATTGTCAGCCAAAACGGATTTAGCGACGGCTCATTCCGAGGTGGACCACAGTCCCTGGCAAAATACCGCGACCAACTCACCGCGCGAGAGGCTCAGCGATTGCTCACTATCACGTCCTTTGGCGGAAACGTAAACGATCTCAACCGTGTGGTTGCTGAAGGTTTGGAAGCAACCATTAATCGACTCACTACGTTTACTGGTGAGAGCAACGCGCTTCGTGCAGAAGCTGAAGATTGGCTCGATAACCAGTTTGGTGAAGAGCCAGACAGCGACCCCAATGATTTTATGCGCCATGATGGAGTGAAGCGCTGGTGGTTGACCTATGTCATGAAATCTCCCAATCCCTTGAAAGAACGTCTTGCCCTATTCTGGCATGATCGCTTCGCTTCTTCTTGCGAGATTCTGCGAGAGAACAATGCCGAAATGGCAAAATGCAAAGAGCACATGGAGCGCTTTCGCACCCATGCACTTGGAAACTACGCCTCGCTGCTCAATGAGATGACCACTGACTACCTGATGTTGAAGTGGTTGAACGGAAATCTCAACCAGGCTGAGAAAATCGTCAATGGTATTCGAATTCTTCCTGACGAAAACTACGCTCGGGAGATTATGGAATTGTTCTCTCTTGGTGAGAGTCAGTCTTACGGACGTAACCTTCGCTATCCTTTATATACCGAGGATGGAGACATCAAAGAAATGGCTCGAGTCCTTACGGGGTACGTCACTGAACGAACCGTAGTAAACGGCGCAGAGATCTACGAGTCACGATTTGAGGAAGCGCGACACGATTTGCAGCGCAAGACCCTCTGGGAAGGCACACCGTACGAAGTAACCGGGAAGTTTCTCCCCGAGGACGCAGCAAACCTCATTTTAACCCGAAGAGCGCGACTTGTAGGTCGCTATGTCTCGAGAGCGCTATTCACTGCCTTCTGTCACGACCATCCGAGTGAGAAGCTGCGTGCGCAGATGTCAGACATCCTCGTATCTTCCAATTGGAATGTGAAACCGCTGGTGAAACGCATTCTTCAGTCCGAAGCATGCTTCTCTCAGGATGCTGCACGACAAAAAGTGATGGACCCAGTGACATTCGCAATCGGCTTTCTCAAACGCACAGGAATACCAATGCGGGCAGACCGATTGGAAAATTCACTCGAAGCAATGGGGTATGACATCACCGAACCCGTCGACGTATTTGGCTGGGCCCTAGGATATCGAGAGGGTGAAGCAAACGAAACCTCGTATTGGACAGCGTTCCCTGTTGAATACGCGAACTTCGTAACCGAAGCCCTACGACGACATGAAAACGATTTTCGTGACCCGGAAACTAATCAACCAATATTTGACTTTTGCAGCCTCAACCCGAGTGACCGCGCTCGTTCGGATGAAGTCGTAGACCACGTGGCAAACCTTCTCGGCCTCACCTTCACTGCTGAAGAGAAAAGTCAGTACATCCGTTACCTGGATAACGACTCGAACAGCTTTGATGAGAATGGAGTACCTGTCGAAACTCCCGATCTCTACGATCCTCGAGTATCGAGCATGTGCCGTGAAAGATTAGGAGGCATTCTTTGGATGAGTGCGATCAATCCTCGGGCACTCGTTTACTAAATTTGAAGAAAAGCAAGGCACCACAATAGATAACGATAACAGACTGAACGCGAATTACTGGAGCACATTATGTCTATTTTAACTCGACGCGATTTCATTAAGGGCTCACTTGTCATGGGTGGAGCTGCGTGCTGTAGCGCAGCGTTCGGCTCTCTTGGCGGCAAAGTCGCCTACGCGCAATCTCAAGGCGGTAACGGAAAGATTTTCGTGGTGATCCATCTTGACGGGGGTAACGACTGGCACCAGAGTTTCGACGTCGCCAAGACCACAGGCGCACGTAGTGCCTACGAAGACACTCATCCCGTGTCGAAGATAACGGCGAGTACCGTGCGCGCAACCGCCGATGGGTACGGTTTCCATCCTCGGCTTGAAGCTCTCCATAGCATGTATCAACAAGGTGACGTTCGCGTGATGCGTCGTGTGGGAACACTCAACCCCTCACGCTCTCATGGCACAGAGCAGCTAAAGTTTGAAAACGGCGATTTCAGTAATCAAGGCCTCGGTTGGATGGGGCGTGTGATGGACCAAATGAACAGCAACGGTGATGCGGTCTC
>CAYGNZ010000310.1:0-4806 GCA_964351345.1 uncultured Bdellovibrionales bacterium
CCGGTGCCATTGGATCTGTAGGCGTTGGCCCTGGCGTTGGTCCTGGTGTTGGTCCAGGTGTAGGGCCGGGCGCTGGCCCAGGACCTGGTCCCGGTCCTGGACCTGGTCCAGGAGGGGGTGGCGCATTAGGATCTAAGGGTGTGCCGTCAGGATTTAGCGGCCCGCTGCCGGGCGGAGGAGGAGTTCCACCACCAGGGGCATTCGGATCTGGCGCACCTCCACCAGGTCCTCCATCGGGACCCGGAGGAGGAGGCGGTCTATCGCCTCTCGTGCCTTCACTGACGGCAACTCCAGCTCCGGCCGCAGCAGCAGCACCTCCAGCCACGGCTCCTGCCGTTCCAACTCCCGCAGCACCAAATCCAGCACCCGCGGCTGCACCGGCACCAGCAGCAGCACCTCCCGCACCGCCGGCGGCTCCTAAGGCTCCAGGTGCAACACCGAATGCTTGTCCAAGCTGCGCGGAAGCTGCTGCTGCCGAGGCTCCGGCACCTGCTCCCGCGCCACCTGCTCCTACTCCGGTGAGCAGAGCTGCAGGTGCGCACATCATGCTTGAAACTGGAAAGTCATACACTCCCACGCCACCAAGATTATACTTGTTCCCACATCCACGAACCTCCACCAGATACTCCCCACCGGGAACTTCACTAAACTTTGCAACGCCCTCATCATCAACCTCTTGTTCTCGAAGCACTTCAAGGCGCTGCGTTCCTCGCATCTCAACCAAGCGAACCGACAGTCCGTCGATGGATTCTTCAGAATCATCCAGAGTAATTGCCACGTTTGCGCGCGCTCCGATTGGCATTTCACCAAGAGCTCGAGTGCTGCCTTCCTTATCCAGAATACTTAGTTTGTCGGCGGCGTCCTCTGAATCAGCTTCTCGCTCTCCCGCAGCAAAAAGGGATTCACCATCGAGATCGACATTTGCTATCGGATATTCATCACACTCAAACCCGACTGAGTAGCGTCCCGTCGGGACCTCAAAGAATGAGGCGACTCCCCGCGCTTTTGTTGTCGCCGTCGCAAACGCCTCTTGCGTTTCAACATTCACGAGGCTTACGCTGACATCTTCAATTGCTTCTCCGTCTCCGTCTTTGACAAAGACTTTTACCGTTCCAAGCTTACCGGGCTCAGACTCGACGATAGATTGGGTTTTACCTTGCTGGTCGAGAATACTGATTTCCCCCGGCTTCGGCTTCTTTGAATCAAAGCCTAGCCCATCCTCTACGGCGGCATCGACGAGTAGCGACGGCGGGCAAATCACCCCGCTTACCGGAAAATCGGCGAGACTCACACCACCCACGCTCGCACCCATGGCACAATTTGCTAATTCAATTTTGTAGTCTCCACCCGAGACCTCTTCAAACAGGACCTCACTTTTCTCGTCGGTCTTTTTCGATTGGAGGACCTCAAGTTCTTCGTCTTCCCGAATCTCAATAAGTCGAACTTCAAGCTCGGACACATCTCCTCGCCCTACGGCATTTACCTTCAGGCGTATCGATGCTTCTTCCCCAATCGGTAACTCGGCAACCCCTCGCGTGCTGCCATCTGAATCTTGAACGGTTATCTTGTCGGCAGCATCTTCAGACTCAGCAGAACTCAAAGACGCATCAAAAACAGAGTCACCCAGCACTTGGACATTCTCTAATTCGAAATTGCCGCACTCAAATCGAACTTGATAACTACCCGCAGGTACTTTAAAGAACGTTGCAACCCCCCGATCCAGAGACGTACTTTTTCCAAAAAGAGTTTCCTTCACCACATCCCACAGTCCAACACTTACCCCCTGAATCCCCGCGCCCGATTCGTCTCGCACGAAAACTTTAACGGTTCCGACACTTCCTTCTTCTGTTTCAACCAAAGACTGTGTCCGGCCCTCTTCATCAAGAATTGTGACCGCGGTATTTTCCTCCGCAAAGAGCAGCCGGGGGCTGAGCACAATCGCCATTGCGAAGAGAGAAACGGTTAGTTGACGTGTCATAGAAAAACTCATTGGGAACTCGAACTGATGAAAATGAAAAACAAGTGAACTACCTCAGTCGATTCTACTCAGCTCCGTAGCTATCCGACAAAGGCGTATTTACCTCTATATGACGCAATTTTAGCGCTCAGAGATACCGTTAAGATGAAGTGATTTTGCCGCGCACCTGGGCCCGTGCGCGGAGGAACGTTAGACCACTACTTACTTCCCTAGATTCAGGTAAATATTACATTTTTGCGGGCAATTTCCGCGTAATCTTGTCGGCATCTAATCACTTAAGTCGATAAGAGAATCCGTCGATTTAACTTAAGGGTGTTGTAGCGAGAAGCTGCAATGTATCAATATTTCCCAAAGCGGTTGTTTCAGAATGGATACCATTCCTAGTTTATTTGCTGGCTCAAACACTATCGAAGAAGGTACCCGAATTGCGGACCGCTACATTGTTACCGGTCGCCTGGGTGCCGGTGGAATGGGAGTGGTGCTCAAAGTTGCCGACTCAAAGCTCCACGATGAAGAAGTCGCGCTCAAGCTTCTTAACCCTGTGCATACTGGTGCAGACCCCACGACGCTTAAAAGAATGGTTAATGAGGTTGTCGTCGCCCGTTCTTTGACTCATCCAAATATCGTTCGAATTCACGACATCGGTGAGACCGAGCAAGGTTGCACCTATATCACGATGGAGTATGTGAAAGGACAACCGTTGGACGAAGTAGTCAAAAGCCGAGGCAATACAGGACTGCCGATGGCCACCACCATTAAATTTCTCTCCGAAATTTTAGAAGGAGTCGGCTACGCGCACAAACGTGGAATTATCCATCGTGACATCAAACCGGCAAACATTCTCCTCACCGAGGAAGGAGAAATTAAAATTGTCGACTTTGGCCTCGCCCGATCAAGTGGCACCGACATGAGCCTCACGAAAACCGGCGAAGCGGTAGGCACACCTGCCTTCATGGCTCCTGAACAGTTTCGAGGCTCAGGAATAGATCAACGAGCTGATGTCTACGCACTAGGAATTATGGCCTATCAATTGGCAACAGGGAATCTCCCTTTCAATTGCGAGACATTTTTCGATATGGCCCTAAAACACATGAACAGCCCGCTTCCAAATTTCGCGGAAGACAGTGCTCATGTTCCACAGTGGTTTGAGGAAATTGTAAAGAAAGCGGCGGCTAAAAAACCCGAAGATCGCTATTTCGATGCATCCGAATTTCTCGAAGCGCTGGCAAAACATAGCGACGAATCTGTGCAGAATGTGACACGCCTTATGCGACTCAGTGGCGCACAGGGTGAGAGTTTAGATTCGGTGTATCGTCTACAGTCCGTGCATGCCGAAAACAACGAAGCACGATTTGAAAACGATCCATCAACCACCTCAAGCTCACGAGGTTTATTGCAAAGCCGATTTTTTCTCGGTCTTAGCTCGCTGACGATTTTTCTCGTCCTCGGCTTACTCGCTTGGAATTCTTTCTCTCCTGAGGTGGAGAGCGCAGCAACTGCGAAAGTTGAGAACACAGTAGAAATCGCGAAGAAGAAAGCTGAAATAGCTGCAAAAAACGCGAAAGCAGAAAAAGAAAAAATGGCGAAGGATTTGAGAAGCGAGCTTGATTCGTACGTCGCCGCCCTGCCAATTGATAGCATGGTATTACCGGAAGAGCGTACACCCGAGGCGAGCAAAGAGCCTGCTCCGCCCCCAGCCGCGGAAACAAAAACTATCTCGAAACCCGCTCCCGCTCCTGCCCCTCGCGCCGTTACTCCTGCGCCGAGAAATGTCGCAGTGGCCGCGGTGAGGAATACTCGTCCTCCAAGCCGAGGAGTTGATTTGCTTGGCACCGGGAGGAAAGCCTATTCCGGTGAGATGAAGCCAATTGGCGGTGGGGGTCAAGCCCGCACCTTAACGCTTGATATCGCGGTGAATGGAACCCAAGTGAGCGGAACAGCGGTGATTAAGGGCATGGGGAAATTCGATGTGGTGGGTCAGAAAACTGCTCGCGGCTACGATATGACGCTTGTTGGTCGCGCAATTGAAGTAGTGCTTAACGGCGGTGAGCGAAAAGAACGTCTTCGCGGAACCTACAGTATCCCCAAGCAAAACAAGAACGGTTCATGGAGTGCCGCCTTGCTTCGGTAAACGCGGTATCCTCAGCTCAAGACTAGCTCACGAGCGAATTAATAGGCCGCCAAATATTGAAGAAGCGATTTGTCGAGGATCAAGTTCGTTAGCGCTTGATGCATGGATTTGCCGAGGGAGCGCTGCACATCCCGTACGTAATACTCAGGACTTTCTGTTTCATCCGCGCCTTCATACACCCCGGAGTATATACTCACACCCCCTGGCCCAATTAAATCAGCAACGACGACCGCCTCGGTGTAGAGCGTCGCATCATCAAACTCTGCGCTCCAACTGCTAATACTTGTCTCTAACACCAGTGGTGCATCTTCTCGAAGGGCAATACCTCGCAGCCGTAGCGCTTTTTGTAGGACATACCGCACCACTAATTTCACATCACCCTGTGACTCGATCTCCTGACCCTCAAACTCCAAGAGGACAGGGTCAGGACGTTCGTCCCTAATTTGGCCCAGACTGACCTGAGGCTTGAAGTCGATATCGAGTTTCGCACCCGCAATTTTAACTGCGGGAATCTGCGATACCGAGATTCGTGGATTAATTGGATCTAAGGCCGAGAGCTTAAGCGGGCCAGGCTTTGGCGCGCAGGCTGAGAACGCGAGTAGCGAGCACAATAGCAGGGTCAAGAGAGAGGAATATTGCGACGAATAAGGAGGCATGGCACTCTAATTTAAAGAAAGAGACAGGGTCAATTACGCGA
>CAYGNZ010000311.1:0-4806 GCA_964351345.1 uncultured Bdellovibrionales bacterium
GTCCACGCCGTCCTCGAAGCTTCCATCGCCTCTACCAAGCTGAACGTTAATGGTATTGCCAGTACCTAAGTCGCTGATGATATCGACAAAATTATCTCCATTGATATCGGCAAGAGTGAACTCTCGTGCGGTGGAGCTGAGCGAGGAAGTAGTGCCAGCGAAGGTAAAACCTCCGGCACCGTCACCAAGTTGAATTCTGAAGTTCGGTGATGTGGCGTACTGGATCACCAGGTCGTTGTTTCCATCGTTGTCCACATCCGCAGTCTCGATAAACTGTGGGTTATCGCCACTACCAGCACCGGTATACGCTTTAAACGTACCATCGCCGTTGCCGACATACATATAGACGGCGTCGTCAGTACCGTGAGGAGTGACTAGATCCAATATTCCATCACCCGTAAAATCCGCCGTGACGATATCTACCGGATAATCTGGAGAGTAGTAGGTTGCAACTGAGCCGAATGAACCGTCGCCTTTGCTAATCGCTACAGAGATTAGGTTCGAACCGTTATGATTAAAGGCCAGATCATCAAAGCCGTCGCCATTAAAGTCACCCACGGTTACTTCGTCCGATAAAGCTGAAAGGGTATCACTGCCTCCCGCCTCAAAAGTTCCGTCTCCCTTTCCAAGAAGGATGTTATAGGAGCTGGGACCATTACGTGCAGCAACAAGATCAATAAATCCGTCAGCGTTAAAGTCACCGCTCTGTAGAGAGGATGCTGTGCCTCCGATGGAATACGAATCTGCAGCGGCAAAGGTTCCGTCAGACTGGCCGAGCAATACGTTTACCGCTCCTCCCGATACCGAAACGGCGACATCGACTAGTCCGTCTCCGTTGAAATCCTTTGCGATCGGGTTTGCTGCAGTCGCCGTTGTCGCGTAATGCTCGGCGGTTTCCAGCACCCCAGTTCCAATGGCTCCACCTAAACCGGAAACAATTCCCCCGTTACTTCCAAAACCTGATTGTAGTTGTAGCTCTCCGTACGTCCTGTCAAAGAGCTTCACGCCGTTAAATTCCGTGGTGTCGGTAATCCTTGAATACTCATCCCGCAGCGCTTGTGCTTCTTCGTTGAGTGCGCCTCGCTGCTGTTTACTGAGAGCGCCGTTTGATGCTTGCTCGGCGAGCTCAGCTAAGCGAATGGTGATGTTACTCAACTCACCTAAGGCTCCATCAGCAATTGCCAGGAGCGATACCCCGTCATTGAGATTTCTTACTCCTTGATTGAGCACTCGTTGATCGGTCTTGAGTGACTCGGCAATGGACAGCCCTGCCGCGTCATCGGCGGCTTTGTTGATGCGCAGTCCTGAGGAGAGTCTAGTGAAGGAGTCCTGAAGGGATGCGGTAGATCGCCCCAGACGACGCTGGGCGTTAAGCGAGGCGATGTTTGAATTAATTGTAATACTGCTCAAAACAGCCGATTCGACTCCTACATACTTCCTTAGAGCGGATCCTCTCAGTATGGTGCATCCGGCACCATCCCGACTCGGCAAGAATCCTGAGTAGGTTATCGGCAGATTCTTGGATTCTCCAAAGCTGAAATTTCAGCCTCAGCAGTCAAAAATCTCGTTGTTTTAAGCGCTTAACTGTACAAGTTTTCTTGAAGCGTTCCTCACAGTTAGGCATCAAGAGTGCAGCTCCCCCTCTCCTGCATGCCCTGAAGGCAGGATTTTTTGATTTCCTCCGTTTCTCCAAAATACGGAACCGAGGCAATATTCGTTGGGAGCATAGGGAGCAGGCCTGAGATATGCAAAAGATGGGAGGGGGGCAGTTCTCCCAGGTATAACGCGAATAAAAAAATAATGTCTGCCCCCTGAATTTCTATGCGTGCCTACGAATGGTGAATCTTACTCAGTAGGATTGCCCATTCGTTAGGATCAGGGGGGAAGTAAAGCATGGACCACGTCATTTGTTGCGTTTTGTCCCGATATTTTCTTGTAGCTGAACGATGCTTTTTGAACTTGGAACTTGCAGCAAACGCGACCAGGTTTCTGCGAAGAATTGGTAAGAGAGTATCTTCAAGCAAGGCTCCTGGTAGTGACTCTCCAGTAGCCAGGCCGTTCTCACGCGAATCGATGCGAACATCTGGTGCGCGGTCAGGGCGGCGAGGAAGCGTCCAAGTGAACATTTCGTCTTCGTGGATGAGCTGACTGAGAGCTTGGAATGCAAGCTTACCGTCGTGCGTATTCGCACTAAAGCCACCAGCTTCGACTGCGGCGAGTACGTAGCTCGCAAGAAGCATTCGAGCTTGTGGATTTCCTTTTAATTGCGGAAAGACCGAGAGTTCAGAGATTAATTTCTCGGAGTCAGTTGAAACTCCGTGGATAATCTGGCGATACGTTGCCAAATCTGTTGATGCTTCACCAATAACCACATTGCCAACCTTAATAATCATCATGTCCTCCGTGAATTCGGATTTCATCCTGTCAACCAAGCAACCCGGTGCTGCAAGCGTTCTGCGAAAACGATGTTGTTCTCGAAGAACGCTTGCGAGGCAAAGAAAATGATGCAGAGAATGCCCCGCCTCGGCTCGCTGAAAACGAACTCAGGCGGTGGTGGTATGGACTAACTCAAGTGGGGGTGGAAAAGAGCAAGCAGAAATCATCTCGGATTTTGACAAATAGGGCAAGTTGCTCGCGATAGCCTCAAGGGGGCACCCCAAACGGATCACTTCTCTGCCCGCGAGATGTAGAGTTCCATCTTATGCTGGCGATATTCCTGAAGCAGCTCTGCTTCGGTTTCTGCATTTTGACCAACCTCTGGAGGGATCATCGCGAAAACTCCGCCGGACTCTTTTAAAGCGAAGTAGGGGTTTTCCCTTTGCGGTGCGGCGGGTGTGTTTGTTGAATTTTCGTTTTGAGAAGTTTCGACTGTGCCGCCAATCGTGTTCTGAATGTATTGGCTAACCCGAAATTCACGCGCTTGAGCGATGTGTTCTTCACTACCTAAGGCAACTCCAGATTCAGGTTCTGGTAATCTCTCCAGGAAATTCGCACGTAGATTTGCCGACGCGTAGGAAGTGGCGAGATTCGAAGGAATAGAGCTATCCGCTCGCTCATAGATACTTTCTGTTGTGTTTTCCGTAATCGTTTCTTGAGATGGTGATTCCTCGACCCATACTGCTTGGGTGGCGTACCTATCGCTACTTTGAAAATCAATTGATTTATTTTCTATCGACTTTGGTGAGGGAAGAGCAGGAACTTGGGTATCACTTGGGACTTGAGGGGTACCGAGAGAGGCATTCTCTTCGATTCTAAGATTGGTCAAGCCAGAACCAATAGCAATCGCGAGCGCGGCGATGGCAAAGGAAACCGTGCCGAAATTTTGGCGTCTTTTTTTCATAGATCTACACTCGGTGAAAAGCTACCCTCTCACCTCGAGAGGGTAGCTTGTGCGTTATTTCTACTGATTCTGAGTGAAAGGAACCAAGGTAGAAGTTCCACCGAGTTTGAAGTCGGTCACGTCTCCAGAATACTGCGAAACTACACCCAGTAGCGTACCGAATGGAGCATCGTGAGTCACTCGGACTACACCAAACACATCCGAGCCAGCGGTATCATGGATTGAAACGTCCTTTCTCTGACCGGCAGGAATTGTTACCGAAAAGTTATCCAGTGCGACGGTGCCGTCAAAAGTTACCGCGGTTACCTTCGCCACAACATCGGCATTACCAATGTTCGTCAGCTCCAAAAAGTTGAAGTCGTTTACATTGGTGTTAAAACCACCGAACAGGGTGGCGCACGTTTTCTCCCCCCATTGACGTACTGGCAACCGGAATCTGATAGCGATCAGTTTTTGTTGGTGTGAAGATAACTCTGTTATCCTCACGACCCCCTGCTTCTCCGCCAACGCCGGGAACAATTGCTCCTCCCGCACGGGCAGTGACAGTTTCTGGGTCCATCATCGCCGTTCCAGTAATTGTGGTGCTGAAATCAAAGTCCGTATCAATGTCAAGCGGGACTCCTTCACAGGTATAACTTCGATTGGCGCCGGCATCGACCAGAATTTGATCACCTGGCATCAAATTAAGATCTTGAGAGGAGCCGAAACTGAGCACGTAGTCAACGGCAAGGGCGGAACTCGGCAGCGAAGTAAAAAGAGCGATCGCTGCGAGCGGAATTATACGATGTGGTGATAGTTTCATAGGAATTTTCTCCAATACGATTTTACACGGTTCAACTACAGATTGGGGGGATTGAATAAAACCGAGGAAAAACCGTAAACGCCGTTACAATTGCCTGTTAGGGCAAAAACTGAGAGTAGCTTCAGCCTTGGAGAATCCACCATGATCCTGCTTATGGGAGATCAAAAAGAAAAAATTGCTAAACGTGGTACTTCATGAAGGCTAGCTTCGGTTGGAGGAGAAGAGTCGGAATAGGTTAGTGAAGTTCCTACGGAAAAAAAGAATGCCTCCTAAAGTTCTGATGTTAAGATGAAATTGAGATGTGTTGTTCGAATCCAAACACCATACCTGCGTGAGGTGCGGAGTCAGGGAGTTGCTGAGATAGGGATTTTGAGAATGGGAATGTCTAAAATATTTGCAATTAGTATCCTAGTTTTATTTAGCGCGAGCGTCGCCTTTGCGGAGAGTCCCGCAGACGGGAGTAAAACGGCACAAGCAGAGAAGACTGCGCCGAAAACTAAAAAGAAGAAACGTTGTCCTGTTGATGCGAAGAAATTTCGGCTCTCAGGAATGTTTACGAAAAAAATTGATCCGAAAGAAAGAGAGGACGAAAACAAACGTCGAGATGCTCTTTTAGAGAAGAGTTTTGAACTAATCAAAGATCCAAGTACGAGAGCTGAAAGTG
>CAYGNZ010000312.1:0-4793 GCA_964351345.1 uncultured Bdellovibrionales bacterium
TACCTAACGTGAGTTGGTCGAATGGATTTGTCCGCCTGCTCAATCCGACGCTAGCACCATGAGGTCATCTGTGCTTTTCTAAGTCGCATCTAGATTATCGTTATCGTTTAGTTTTCTAAGTAAAACGCTTTCGTTTTGCCAAACTGGATGCGATGATTTTCCGATTGAAAGTTGGCGAAGCGTAGCAGCGTTCGCCAGCGGGAAAAATGCAGCAGCAATTGGGTGTGATCGCTGCTGTATTTGCAAGGCAAGTTTTTAGGGAATGTCTGAGCACGTTGAGATTGCGATTATTGGTTCAGGCCCAGGGGGCTTAGGCGCGGCGACCAACGCTGCGAAACAAAACCTCTCGCACATTCTTTTCGAAAAAGCCGAAATCGCTAATACAATTTACGATTACCAGCTTAGAAAGCTGGTCATGGCAGAACCGCGACGTCTGCCGCTCCGTGCGCATGTGCCGTTTGAGGAAGGCAGCCGCGAGGAGATTCTTGCGGGCTTTGATCAAGCTCTGAAAGAGACCGGTGTGCGCGTTGAAAAAGCGGAGGTTTCTAAGCTCAATAAAAACGGTGAGCTTTTCGAAATTGAATGCACCAACGGGCTTAAAGTAACTTCAAAATATGTTGTGCTTGCAATCGGGACAATGGGAACTCCACGAAAGCTTGGCGTTCCTGGAGAAGAGCAGTCCCATATCGCCTACACGCTGTCTGATCCTGATGCGTTTGAGAATAAAAACATCCTCGTCGTTGGTGCCGGCGACTCGGCGATTGAAAATGCGCTTGGATTAGCTGAGAAAAATTCCGTTGGGATAGTGAATCGTTCAGGGGAGTTTCCTCGAGCAAAAGATGCGAACAGGACCAAAATTTCTGACGCGATCTCCTCAGGCAAGATTCGCTGCTATTACAATTCAACCGTAGCGAGTGTGGGCACTGATACGGTCGTGCTCAACACCGAAGAGGGGGAGGTCGAGGTCAAATGCGATCACCTTATTGTGCGAGCTGGTAGCATACCTCCGCGAAAGTTCGTTGAAAGCATGGGGATTAAGTTCCCCTCCCCAGAACTGACTTCATACCCAGCAGTAGATGATCGCTACGAGTGCAATGTGAAGGGGATTTTTATTGTCGGCGGTCTGATCGGCTACCCCTTGATCAAGCAAGCGATAAATCAAGGGTATGAAGTAGTTGAGCACATCCTTGGCAACCCTGTAGAACCTGCAGACCAGGTCATCATTGAAGAAGTTCTTGGTCATTTGCCAGGCGATGTGAACGCAAATGTGGAGATGATTCGAAAACGCTTGCGTTTATTTAGCGATCTCTCCACTCCGCAGTTCAGAGAAATGCTTGGTGATTCGACGGTGCATCTTTTCAACGACGGTGACGTTGTCTTCGAAAAGAATGATTACACCGACACCTTCTGGAATGTGGTTTCGGGCAGTGTCGGCGTAGAGATGCCTGATGATCCGACAAAGATGTTTAAAATAGGCTCAGGGAACTTTTTCGGTGAAATGGGGCTGATATCTGGACGTCGTCGCACGGCGACAGTTCGCTCGCTTGGTCAAAGTATTCTTATTGAAACCAAGCGCAACCAAATACTGAAGTTGATGAGCTCCGTGCCCACCGTGAAAGACGCTGTCGATCAGGTGTTTTTCCTCCGTGCGCTTAAAACTTCTATCTTTCCTGATGCCGATCCTATTTTTCTCGCCGAACTAACCCAACGCACGGAACGTGCGAATTTTAAAAAAGGCGAATCGCTTTTCAAAGAAGGGGATGAGGGTGACTTTCTCTATATTATCCTCAAAGGATCAGTGAAAATTTCGAAGCTCAACGCCGAGGGTGTTGATATTGCCCAAACCTACCTTCCGGCAGGGAACTACGTGGGCGAGATGGCGTTGGTGACCGATGAGCCGCGAAGTGCGTCTGTGACGGCGGTAGTTCCATGCAATACGCTGCGAATTGCCAAGGGTGATTTTAAAGCGCTGCTTGAGCGAAATCCGCAAACACGAGAAAACGTAATGCGGCTTATTGCTGAACGACGCATTGAAAACATCACCGCGGCACGAGATGAGTACTCATCAGAGGCGCTTAATTTTGTGCTCTCTGAAGGGGTGAGCGATGCAGACAATGTGCTGCTGATTGATTCTGACCTTTGTATTGGTTGCGACAATTGTGAGAAAGCCTGCGCAGCAACACATGCCGGCTATTCCCGTCTTGATCGAAAGGGAGGTAAGAGTTTTGCCGCAATTCAATTACCGATCTCTTGTCGTCACTGCGAAAATCCTCTCTGCATGCTCGACTGTCCACCGGATGCCTTGGAGCGAAAGGCGAACGGAGAGGTGATTATTAAAGACAACTGCATTGGTTGTGGGAACTGTGTCACGAACTGTCCCTACGGTGTGATTCAGCTTGTCTATGATAAGAGCGAGAAAGGATTGAATTTATTTTCTTGGTTGGGCTTGGGTAGTGCGACACCGAAGAAAAAGAAGGGACCTGCTAAAGCGGCAAAGTGTGACCTTTGTGAAAAACTAGGCAGTGGTCCGGCCTGCGTGAGATCCTGCCCTACGGGTGCACTCCTTCGAGTCAATCCGACTGACATGATGCGCCTGCTCATCAACAAGGAGGAGACCTCAATTGGCTAAAGACTCCTTCCTTAGTTATCGAAGCTATCTGTGGTTCTGGCTCTGCTTTGTCGGTCTGGTGATCATGACGGTAGTGTATTACCTCGATGATCCGGTTGGAGGAAGGAACGGCGGCACGGTGCTGGGCTATACCTACGGGGGAATTGCGACTGCCGGAATTATCTTCTTGATGTGGTATGGAATTCGAAAGCGAGCCTACTTCTCTAGTGCGACGACGCTCAAGGGGATGCTGGCAGCGCATGTTTGGATTGGGGTCGCTCTCACCCTTGTCGTCGCCCTGCACTGCGGATTTAGCTTCGGCCTCAATGTGCATACCTTAGCCTACGTATTGATGCTTCTGACCATTATCACGGGTGTCTGGGGTGTGGCGATGTATCAGCGGCTACCTTTTGAAATCCGTTCCCAACGTGGAGGCGGAACTCTGAAGGTCTTACTTGAGCAAATTCGTTCTATTTCCAAAGACATTAACCGGTTGGCGGGAATCGAGGGCAAAGGAACAACGCAAAAGAGCGATGCGTTCTTACGTATGCTCTCGGACTTGGATTTTGCCTACGTGCCAAGCTTAGGACGAAGTCTATTTCGCAGAAACCCTCGGATAATCGAACGCAGTAGAATGGCTGATGCCTTGAGCCAGCTACCGCAAGAGGAACAGGAGGAAGCCTTAAAGCTTATAGGCCTGATTAATAAGAAGCGAGAAATGGTTTGTCGTGTTCAGGATGAAGCGCGCGCACTAACCTGGGTTCGTTTGTGGCTCTACATCCATCTGCCAGTCTCAATCGGCTTGGTCGCGGCATTGGCAGTTCATATTTTCTCCGTGTTCTATTACTGGTAGGCAATGAGTTTTCGCTACGTCATTCAAACTCTCAATAAGAACGAAGTCCTCATTGGGCGTGGAACTTCTAGCGATATCCTCCTTCTTGGTAAGCTTGTTTCACTTAATCACGCGCAACTTACCGTTCAGGACGACGGCTTACTCATTCAAGACATGGATTCTCTTAGCGGCGTCTTTGTCAATGACACGCTGATTAGTAAGTCCGCACTGAAGCCCGAAGATAGGGTCAAAATCGGCTCCTGGGTATTTACTGTTTTTTTTCAAGACGGCACCTGGGGATTTTTCGAACAGCGCTCCGATAAGGAAGAGGAAGAAGAGACAGAAGTCATTATTGAAGGGCAAGAGAAGAAGCTTCGTTTTCAAAGCTATCTCCCCTCAATGACCCTTCTCTCCTCAGGAATTGCGATTGCGATTTTACTAGCCTACTTCGCAGCGCCATTGATTGGTGATGTGAACACAAGCTCCTGGAACACCGGTCCCATCTCAAATTCGCACAAGATGATTGAGGCTGACTGCAAACAATGCCATTCCCAAGGTTTCACGCAGGTGCAGGACAAGGAATGTCTCAGTTGTCATTCCCTAAGTGATCATACCCCGTCGATGGACGGTCTCTTAGAACAGCATCCTGAGATGAACTTTCGTTGCGCTCAGTGCCACATGGAGCACAATGGCGATCAGGGGCTGATAGCGAAAGAATCGAAACTTTGCACCGATTGTCATGGAAGTATTACGAGCTTACTACCGGAGACGAACATACCGAGCATTGAATCATTCGCTACTCATCCTGAGTTTCGAGTGACGCTGAGAGATGGCGCGGAAATGACGCAGAAGGTTTCCTTGGGTAGTTCAGAACTGCAAGATCCTACTCAGATAAAACTGAATCACAAGATTCACCTTGAGCCGGATCTTGCGGGCAAGGATGGTTTGGTCACACTTGGCTGTATGGATTGTCATGAATTCGATGCGACGCAAAAATTGATTAAACCAATATCTTTTGAATCTCATTGCGCTGATTGTCATTCGCTTGAATTCGATGAACGATTGGTTGGAACTGCGGTGCCGCATGGGAATGCAGAGATTGTTTACAATTATTTGTTCGCCGAATACGCCAAACTTTTTCTAGAGAAAGAGGGCATTGAAGAACCCTCATCGGGTAGAAGCAGGCGAAAACCGGGACAAGCGGTGAAGCGCGGAGCGGAAATAAGTTTCACGAGGAGTTCAGTGATTGAACAAGCGCGTGAAGCGGAGGATGCGATTTTCAATCGAACCGCCTGCCATCTTTGTCACATGGTGACGGAATTACCCGAGCCAGGACCTGCGGGAAATAAGTTC
>CAYGNZ010000313.1:0-2008 GCA_964351345.1 uncultured Bdellovibrionales bacterium
GAAGCTGCCGGCTTGAGAAATTTCCCCGCCCTTTTTCTTATTGAGGTCGATCGCAGGGGTGAGTCCATTGGCCCCGTTGCGCCTGATGAAGTTTTAGAAGCCGGGGATCGTTTGGTATTTACCGGAGTAGTCAGCAGCATCATTGAACTTGAGAAAATCCCCGGTCTTGTTCCTGCAGTCGACCCTACGTATGAAGTCGCCTCATTCGTAGGACGAGGTCGACGACTTTGTGAGGCCGTCGTATCGCAAAGCTCGCCGCTTGTCGGCCGCTCGATTCGAGATGCTGATTTTCGTGCAACCTATGGTGCCGCGGTGGTGGCCGTGCATCGAGGTGGTAGCCGTGTGGAGAAGAAAGTAGGGGATATCAGTCTTCGACCCGGCGACACGCTTCTCTTGCAAACGGGTTCGCATTTTGCTCGAGCGCATCGTAACAATCCTGCATTTTACCTGGTAAGTAACATTTCCGGCTGGCGGCCCCTCAGAAGGGAGCGAGCGTCAATGGCTGTTTTGATCTTCCTTGGTTTAATAGTGTTGATGACGTTCCAAATCGTGCCAACCGTGGTTGCTTCTGTGGCAGCGGCGATAGGGATGGTGGCGCTGGGCTGTATCTCTTCAGGAGACGCGCGCCGCAGCATTGAATGGCAGGTGTTGATCACAATCGCAGCAGCGTTTGGTGTAGGGACTGCGCTGGAAAAGACTGGTCTTGCTGCAATACTGGCGGATCTTCTGGTTGCACATACCAGCATATGGGGCCCGCTCGCTGCCCTTGCCGCCTTCTATGTTCTTGTCTCCCTTTTTACCGAGTTAATCACTAACAACGCCGCAGCAGTCTTGCTGTTCCCGGTAGGTCTTGAAGTTGCGCGTATTGCCGAAGTGAGCCCGCGACCGTTTGTTATGGTGCTTGCCTTAGCAGCGTCTGCGAGCTTTATGACGCCGATTGGGTACCAGACCAACATGATGGTGTATGGACCAGGGGGCTACCGTTTCTCTGATTTCCTTCGTGTCGGCGCTCCGCTGAAGCTTATTTTGCTCGTGGTAACGATTATCGGGACGCCTTTTGTTTGGCCGTTTTAGTTCGTCGTTGAGTATGCTTCATCTTTAGCAAACTCCTGGGACGGCGCCAGGCTAGGGCGACTCCAGATAAAGGCGAGTACCAAGCAAATACTTACTCCTACGAGTAGTTTGAGAGGCAGAGCAAAGCCCATGAAGAGTAGGGGGTAGCTGACGAATAGCAGCATCATCAGACTTGCGAGGCGTTTCGCCCGCAGGGGAATTACCCCGTGATGCTCCCAATCGAGGAGTATAGGGCCGAATCCCTTGAGATTTGCTAAGTAATCGTGTAGAGGCTGACAGCTTCTTGCGAAAAAGTAAGCGGCAAGGAGGAGGAAAGGTGTGGTGGGTAGCAGCGGTATTACCGCGCCTATTGCCCCAGTAAAAAGACTGAGGATACCGAGGGAGAACAAAACTCCCTTTTTTAGTCTTACGAAGGCCACAACGCTCTCCAGCTCGAGGAGGGGTAAGGAAACTAACAATATCCTTACCCAAACTTCCCAAAAGTGTATAGAAACACCCAGAGAAAACTACTCTGTAATAGCAGAGATGAATTCAAAATGGATGCAAACGAGAAGAACGCATGAAAGAGCCTGTAATTAACGATAATCTCAGAAATGTGGCGATTATCGCTCACGTTGACCACGGCAAAACCACCCTCATCGACGAACTGTTTAAGGCAAGCGGTGCGCTTGGCAGCAGAGGGGAAGCTGAAGACCGGGTGATGGATAGCATGGAGCTCGAACGTGAACGAGGGATCACCATCGCGGCCAAGAACTGTGCAGTCGAGTGGCAGCAAAAGAAAATCAATATTCTTGATACTCCTGGTCACGCCGACTTTGGTGGTGAGGTGGAGCGAGTGCTCAGGATGGCCGATGGGTGCCTGCTTGTGGTTGATGCCTACGAGGGTCCGATGCCCCAGACGCGGTTCGTGCTCAGCAAGGCGCTCGAAGCGGGG
>CAYGNZ010000313.1:2018-4768 GCA_964351345.1 uncultured Bdellovibrionales bacterium
CAAACCCGCTTTGTTTTGAAAAAAGCACTCGAGCGAAATCTACCGATGATTGTGGTCGTCAATAAAATTGATCGCGCTGATGCTCGACCTGAGGAAGTAATTGATGAAGTGTATGATCTGTTTATCGATCTGGATGCTTCAGAAGAACAACTTGATTTCCCGGTGCTCTATGCCATCGGAAGAGACGGAAAAGCGAAGTTAAAACTTGAGGATGATTTTTCTTCTCTCTCTCTGCTGCTAGATACCATTGTCGAGCGCATTCCTGGACCCCGCTACGATGCATCAGAGCCCTTTCAAATGCTCGTCACGAACTTAGCGTACTCTGATTATCTGGGACGTCTCGCGGTGGGGCGAATTATGCACGGAACCGCAAAACAAAACGAAACTCTGATTTGTATCGGTGCTGATGGGCGTGAAAAATCAATTCGTGCTTCAAAACTCCAGGTATATGAGGGGCTTGGATATGGGGATACGCTCGAGGCCCAGCCGGGAGATATTATCATTTTGGCAGGGGTTGTTGATGCAACAATTGGAGACACCATTTGCACGAAACAAGCTCCAAAGGCGCTGAAACGCATCTCGGTCGACGAACCGACCATTGCGATGCATCTCTATGCGAACTCGAGTCCGTTTGCGGGGCTTGAGGGAGAGTTCGTGCAGTCTACCAAGATCCTCGAACGATTGCATAAAGAAACGCTGCATAATGTCGCGCTCCGCGTGGAAGAAAAAAGCGGTGGGGACTCTTTTGTGGTCAAGGGACGTGGTGAGTTCCAAATGGCAATTCTTGTCGAGACCATGCGACGCGAGGGGTATGAACTTGCCATGGGTCGTCCGCAAACAATCATGCAAGAAAAAGACGGCGAGACTTTGGAGCCAATTGAGCATTTATTTGTTGATTGTGACGAGGCGTTTCTTGGGGTGGTGACCGAGAAACTTTCTCTCCGGAAGGGACGGATGATTAACATGGTGAATCATGGCTCCGGGCGAGTACGAGTGGAGTTCTCAATTCCTTCTCGCGGACTTATTGGATATCGAAGTGAGTTCCTCACCGATACTCGTGGAACAGGAATACTAAATTCGTATTTTGAAGGCTACGAGCCTCATCGGGGAGATATTCGTTCACGCATTACCGGTTCTCTGGTTGCGGATAGGAATGGGGAGTCCGTTGCCTATGCGCTATTCCATTTGGAGCCGCGCGGGACGCTATTTACCATTCCAGGCGAGAAAGTGTACGAAGGAATGGTAATCGGCGAGCACAATCGAGATAACGATTTAAATGTGAACGTGTGTAAGACCAAGAAGCTGTCGAATATGCGTGCGGCGGGTAAGGATGACAACATTCAGCTCAGTCCGGTGCTGCCGATGACGATTGAGCGGGCGATCGAATTTATCAAAGACGACGAATTAGTTGAAGTCACGCCAAAGAGTATCCGACTGCGAAAGAAGATACTCGCCGCGAATCAGCGCTAAACATTGCCCTAGCCTCATGCGAGGGTGCGTGTATCTCGCTCACTGCGTATTGGGGTAACCGCAGATTTTGCTCGCTCCGTGGCAAAGAGGCGGATACCGCGCGGTATCCAATGGAAGTGCTCGCGAGAAATAAGATTCGTCTCGATGTTTCGAATGAGGCCGCAGTGTTTGCTACGGAGTTCTTGTAAGACCTCAAGGTACGCTTCGTAGCTTGTTGCCTCAACCTCTATCTCAACTCGGCATGCACCAAGTTGCTCAACGAAATACGTGATATAGATATTTTCAAGGCAGGATGCTCTTAGAGCTTCTATTTCTTTTTCGCCAAAGTGATGAAGATAGAGTTGGGCTTTAAAAAATATCATCCCTAATTTTTGCAGGTCGACCTCGACTCGATACCCAGCAATAATCTCCCTCTCTTCCATGCTTTTAATCCGGCTGCGCACGATTGCTGGTGTGCTCTGAACCAAACCGGCGATGCTCGGTACACTTTCGCGTGCGTTCTCACTAAGAATTTTCAGGATTGAGAATTCGGTGTCATCGAGGCGCTGCACACAAGGCGCACCTCCAATGCGTCGACCGCGAAAATCAACTTTACCAAAATAAGACTTGTGAAATAGATGCAAATTAATCAGCGTAAATACATCAAAACTCAGCACCACGTCTTCAAAAAGTGAGAGGGCTTTTTGCTGAAGCTCGTAGAACTCAAACGCAGAGGTTGCAAACACTGAAAACATCATATCCCAACGGCCGTCGCATTCTGCAATCCAATACACCCGAGGATGCTCGCTAAGGAAATTGAGTAAGGCATCTCGACGCGTTCGTTTGTTTTCAAGTTTGAGATAGGTCTTGTAAATCGTGAGACCCAGTTTGTAGGGATCAATAATTGCTGAACAACGTTGAATCACTCCCTGCTCGGTGAGCTTTTGAAAACGATACTCGACGGTATCTCTTCCGAAGCGGAGTTTTCGAGCGAGTTGGCTCATGGACTGTCGGGAGTCTAAGTCCAGCTCTTTGAGGATTCGGCGGTCAAGTTTGTCCATAAGTCTCCAATTTATGCGTGAAAGAACCTACAATATAACAGTTTTAGGCAATTATAGAAGGACTATTGCGGAAAAGGCCTTTTTTGCGCAGCCTTGGTAGCCTGATAACAAGCAAGGCAGGGGTTGATCATGCACTACTCAAAACAAGGGCTGCTCGCGGCAAGCGCTGCGTTTATTTCATGGGGTATTCCCACGCTGTTTTGGAAGCTGCTCAGTGCGGAGCCTGCGATGCGAGTACTG
>CAYGNZ010000314.1:0-4747 GCA_964351345.1 uncultured Bdellovibrionales bacterium
TTTGCCTCATCGAGAGAGTTTTCTCATCCCGATGGAGCGCTACGACATTATGCCGACCTACTATGTCTACGGTGGTTTGTTGTTCACACCGCTAACAAAGAATCTCCTCAAGAGATGGGGTGCGAATTGGTATCAGCGAGCACCACGTGCATTAGCAGCTGCACTGCAACCAAATTACATCGAGCGAATCGGCGAGCAAAAAGTGCTGATGCTTAAAGTGCTCGCTTCGGAACTCACCGAGGGCTACCTCGACTATAAGTTTTGGATTCTGGACTCCGTAAACGGAGAGCCGATTTTAAACATGCAGGAGCTCGTGCAAAAGCTTGATGCGCCCGTTGAGGACAATGAGGAGCCCTTTGTATACTTTACCGAATCAAATGGGCTCAAGATTGTGCTTGACCGCAAGCGCGCGAAAGAACTTACCGACACCGTCTTGAAAACGTATAGAATTCCCGCGGACCGTTCCGCCGACCTCTAGAGCTCAACCAAAGACGACGCCTCTACAACCGCCGCCTTACTTTATTGAATTCCCGACTGCTCACTGTTGAAGGCAGGGGTCTCTGATACTGCGCAATTTCTTGATGCATGCGTGCGAGCCGCTGGTGAAGCCAAGCGGGATCGTGGTGAGCAACATTATCCTCAAGGCTGCGATAAGCAATAGAGAGGGCAAAGACCGCATGTTGTACATCGTAGCGACCAACATCGAGCAGCTTTAGGCCAACCCGGTCAGCGTCAATCTCGTCTTGGAGACTAAAAACGGCATGCGGGGCATGTTGTGCCTCAAGTGATTCTTCAAGGGCACGTTGGGTGTGGCCGAGGAGTTGATGCGCCATTTCGTGAGCAATAACGGATGCCAGTTCCGCTTCCGTTCTTGTTTCTCGAATCATTCCTCGGGTCAGCACAATTACTCCCGCACCGAGAGAAAAGGCATTGGGGGTGTCGCTCTTAATCACCAGCACGTGCCAAGGATAGTTTTGATAACCAAGGGTCTCTCGAGCAGGAAGTGAATCAGTGCCGAGCTCATAGGTCGGTTCCGTTGCTTGACCATACAATGTCGAAGAAAGGCGACGGCTAATTTTACCTAACAAAGTCTGTAGCGAGGGATCGCGCAGCAGTCCGTAGCGCTGGTCGAGCCATTCAAGTGTTGCCGTTGATGCATCTACCTCCTGACTTGCGTTGAGCGAAGGAGCACAAGCGCTGGCAGAGATGAGCAAAAGACAGAGCGGAACAATCAAGAGGGTGCGGTAGAGAGTAAGCAAGGAGCGCGTAGAGTTCATGGAAAAATTGCGGATGGTTGGGGTTAAGAAAATCTCATGCAGCAAGTGATGAGAACAGGATAACCATTCTTCAGGGGAGCGGCAATGCGCAGTTTCACGAGCAGAATTGCTCAGGTTCTCACGCGAAATCGCCTAGATTTGTTATTGCTCATACTTATTACGCTAAGTCTGAGCCTCTCCTGGCAAAGGCAACAACGTGATCTTGAGCAATTGACTGCGAGACATCAGGCTCTCGGTTCTAAAAAGCAAGCACATGCCTCTTGGTATCGAAAGAAACTGCAATTTCAGGCCCAGCTTATTCAAGCTCCTCGCTTCACCGAACCGGGAATCCAACGCTTTGTCGTATTGAGAAAAACCCAAGTCGGGACTGAGGAAAAAGTATTGGTGAAAGCCCCGGCAATGCCCTGGCAAGCACCTCTTCATCCGGGTCAGCGAATAACAATTAACGGCGTCTACCTGCTGCCACCTCCCTCTGGTTTCGCTCGTTACCTGCTACGAAACGGATTCTCCGCCTACGTCCTAGCAAAAGAGCTACACTCAGAGGATTTTGCGGAGTCTTCAACCGAGTCGACTGAAGTGCAACTCTTGCGTGAGTTTGCACATCTGCCAGCCTTTGAAATAATCGCGGCAGTGGTTTTAGGAGCACGTGATCAGCTTGCTGGGGATACTCGCGAGCTTTTTCAGGAACTGGGCTGTAGTCATCTGCTGGTGATTTCGGGCTTTCATATCGCCGTGGTGTATGGAGTAATTCGTTCGATTCTCCAATTCCTACTCTCTTTTTTGCCTCTCACTTTTCTCTATGTTCGCCGCGTCCTGCTGGTAAACGCCGCCGCCAGTGTTGGGGCAATTGGCTATTGTCTGATAGCGGGTCTTGCCATGCCTGTTACGAGAGCATTAGTCGTGCTGCTATTTTTTGTGCTTGCCGAGCTTGTCGGTCGACGAACCGCGAAACGGCGGAGCATTCTTTTGTCGTTTTTGATAATTGAGGCTATCTGGCCCGGTGCCGCCTTTGAAGCCGGCTGCCAACTCACCTTTGCCGCCATTATTGGTATCTCAGTTTTTACCTCAGCATTTTCCATACAAAAACAAGGCAGTCGTGTCCGGCGACTGGCCTGCGCCTGGCATAATTGTTTCCTCATTGGATTAGGCGCTTGGCTGGCCACTGGCCCGATCGTGGCCTATTGGTTCCTACAGTTTGTGCCGCTGGCGGCGTTTTTGAATTTCTTTGTCAGCCTTCCGTTTTGCCTCTGTTTTGTTTTCGCCGGGGGACTCGCGGTTACTGCTCGGCTTCTCGATGTGCCGGGGTCTGTCTTTTTTCTCGAGATGGTACTGAAGGTTTGTGAGGAATTCTTGTCTCTCGTAGAAGCCCTTAGAGAGCAGTTACGGGGGAGCCTAGTGGGAAAAATCGAACTGGCCCCCAGCATCAATGAGGGATTTATTTGGTATTGGGTCTCTGCTACTGCCCTCTTCTTACTGTTCATTTCCTGGCGAGCCCGAGAAAATTTTCAGTCTACTTACTTTGACTAGCTTGAAATTGGCATAAGTATCTGCTAGGGTTGCCGACGATTGGAGAAACACCTTTTAAGGAGGTCCCGAGAGGCCTTCAAGGGTAGAATGAAATTTAAAACATCCTATTCTGTAGCTCAGGTCCTGCTGAGTAAGTTCTGCCGCACGCTTTGCGGCTCCGTCCAAATTTCTCCCTCTCTCTCTACTAGCTATTTAATTCAGAGTTCTGCCTTTCCTCTATCGCGTGGTGATGGGGGGAGTCTGCGATACGGAATTTCTAGATTTCTGTCTCCGAGTGGGCAGGGAGGTCGTTTAATATACACCAGTTATTTTTTGAAAGGGTTCGCGCGGTGAGTGAGGAACAAAAGGATAGAAGCACTTGGAATAAGGTACTGGATGCTGATCAGATTCGTCGGTCGGTGACAAGAATCTCTCATGAAATATTGGAGAAGAACCAAGGCTCAAAAAAGATTGCCATCGTCGGAATACGAACCAGAGGTGAGTATCTGGCTCAGCGTATTCAGAAACAAATTGAGGAGGTTGATGGTCTCAAAGTTCCAATGGGAGTAGTGGATATTACCTTGTATCGGGATGATAACTTCCACAACGCACAGCAGCCATTGGTTAGAGGAACCGACCTTCCGTTCAACGTTGATAAGTACGCAATCATTCTCGTAGATGACGTCTTGTTCACGGGGCGCACTGTGCGAGCGGCACTTGATGTGATTGTTGATTTTGGGCGTCCACTCTCTGTGCAACTCGCGGTGCTTTGTGACCGGGGCCACCGAGAGCTGCCAATTCGTGCGGACTATGTTGGGAAAAGCATTCCAACGTCCCGGCGAGAACTTGTGGAGGTCTGTCTAGGAGAGCGAGACGGGGAAGATTCAGTGTACGTAGCGCCGGCGAAAACAAAATGACGAAGATTGGGCCACATCTTTTAGGAATCGACGGTCTTGATAAAGAGCAGGTGGATTTCCTTCTCGACACCTCAGAGCAGTTTGTGGAAGTCAGCACTCGGAGTGTGAAGAAAGTTCCCACGCTTCGCGGGAAAACGATTGTAAATCTTTTTCTTGAGCCCTCAACTCGCACTCGCAGTAGTTTTGAGATTGCCGGGAAGCGGATGAGTGCAGATGTGATTAATGTCTCGGGGAGTTCAAGCAGTACGACCAAGGGAGAGACACTAATCGATACCGCGCTTACCATGCAGTCGATGGAACCGGATGTGGTAGTTATTCGCCACGCGTCAAGCGGGGCGCCGCACCTGATTGCGCAACATCTCCGGCATGCCGCCGTGATAAATGCGGGCGATGGTCTCCACGAACACCCCTCGCAAGCCTTACTCGATGCGCTCACCCTCCGACAGCATTTCGGCACACTCGAGGGACTGACCATTGTTTTTGTCGGTGATGTGCTTCGCAGTCGGGTGGCTCGTTCAGATTTACTTCTCTTTTCACTCTACGGCTGTACCCTGCGAATTGTCGCGCCGCCGACGCTTGCGAAGAAAGAGTTTGAAGCCTACGGCGCTGAGATTCACTACGATATGGAGACGGCTCTTGAGGGAGCGGATGTGGTGATGTCACTGCGGATGAAGCACGAGTATTTAAAAGACCTTTTTGTTCCCAATCTTGATGAGTACTCAAAAAAGTATATCGTTTCGGAGCGCTTACTTGCGCGCTACGCACCAAATTCTATGGTGCTCGCTCCCGGACCAATGATTCGAGGAATAGAGATTACCTCCGAGGTAGCGGATGGTCCCCGTTCACTTATTTCTCGTCAGGTTACCAATGGTGTCGCAGTGCGAATGGCGCTGCTGTATGTCTTAGGCGCGCGGCGATTCAGCCCAGAGACGCTAAGTGATGAGATGTTGGAGGTTGAAGCCGGATGAGTCAGGCGCAAGAAAAATTACTATTAAAGGGTGCTCGGGTAATTGATCCGGCCCAGGGTATTGATGAGGTGCGCTCGGT